>DNIF01000268.1 GCA_003485715.1 Gammaproteobacteria bacterium | reverse complement strand
CGAACTCAGGCTCGAACTCAAGCTGCTGGCCGACGTCGGTCTCGTGGGCCTGCCGAACGCCGGCAAGTCGACCCTGATCCGCGCCGTCTCTGCCGCGCGCCCCAAGGTGGCCGACTACCCGTTCACCACGCTCTACCCCTCACTCGGTGTCGTGTCGGTGGGGCTGGGACGCAGTTTCGTGATGGCCGACATCCCCGGGCTCATCGCGGGGGCCTCGGAAGGGGCCGGGCTCGGCCACCGTTTCCTGCGCCATCTCGAGCGCACGCGCCTGCTGCTGCATGTCGTGGATGTCCTGCCGCTGCTGGGTCACGGCGATCCGGTGGAGGGGTTCCAGATCATCGAGCAGGAGCTGACCCGCTACAGCGAGCGCCTCGCCGGTCGCGAGCGCTGGGTCGTGCTGAACAAGGTCGATCTCGTGGAGCCGCAGGTCCGTTCGGTTCACTGCCGTGAGATCCTCACGGCCATTGGCTGGGAGGGCCCGGTTTTCGAGGTCTCCGCCGCGACGGGTGAGGGTTGTCAGCGCCTCGCCTACGCCTTGATGGAGCGGTTGGAGGCCATGGGGCCCGTCCAGTCGCTTGCCCTGGCAGATGCGGACGATGCTGCCGGGGAGGTCGAGTTCGTACCCTCGCCGGAATCGGCATCGGTGCGGATTGGTGAGGCACGGGTCCGCTTTCTCCCGGAACGCCCCCATGCGGGACGCGGTTGGCCCGAGGCGGATTCAGAGGCCGTTACCGGCCCGGCAGCGGATGAATCGGACGCTGGTCCGAGTGGCCAGCGCATTCCGGGTAGCCAGGGCGACGAGGATGGTCCGGAGGCCGTCGATCCCGAGCCGTTCGATTTTCCTCCCGCGAGTCCGTTGCCGTGAGCGGCCATGATCTCGCCCCCGGCCCTTCGCGCGCCCGCGAGCGCCTCGCCGAGGCGCGGCGGATCGTCCTGAAGGTCGGTAGTGCCGTCCTCACCTGCAACGGCAGCGGGCTGCAGCACGAACTGCTGGCAGGTTGGGTGGCCGAGGTGTCGGCACTGGTGGAGGCGGGGCGTCAGGTGGCCGTAGTCACGTCGGGTGCCGTGGCCGAGGGCGTCGCGCGGCTGGGCTGGGGTCGGCGTCCGACCGAAGTGCACCGCCTGCAGGCCGCCGCCGCAGTGGGGCAAAGTCGTCTCGTGCAGGCGTGGGACTCGGCCTTCCAGCGACATGGGCTGCCGACTGCGCAGATCCTGCTCACCCACGCGGACTTGTCCGATAGGCAGCGGTATCTCAATGCCCGCATTACCCTCCGCACCCTGCTCGAGGCGCGGGTGGTGCCGGTGATCAACGAGAACGACACCGTCGCCACGGATGAGATCCGCTTCGGCGACAACGACACCCTGAGTGCCCTCGTGGCCAATCTCATCGAGGCCGATTTGCTGGTCATCCTGACCGACCAGGCCGGGATGTTTGACCGCGACCCGCGTGAGGACCCGCAAGCACGACTCATCTCCGAGACCGGGGTCGATGCCCAGGGCCTGGATGCCATGGCCGGCGAGGGCGGCGCCTGGGGCCGGGGTGGCATGCGCACCAAGGTGACGGCGGCTCGTCTGGCCGCGCGCTCGGGTACGGCTACGGTTATCGCCTCGGGTCGCGATCCCGGTACCGTGCCTCGGGTGCTGAGATCGGAGCCTGTCGGGACCCTCTTCGTGCCGAGTGAGACGCGCGTCGCCGCGCGCAAACGCTGGCTTGCGGGCGGCCTCAAGGTGCGTGGTGAACTGCGGCTTGACGCTGGTGCTGCGGCCGTGGTTCGCAGTGCCGGCCGCAGCCTGTTGCCGGTGGGCGTCACCGAAGTAACCGGCGATTTCCGGCGCGGTGAACTGGTGGTTTGTCGCGACCCGGAGGGGCGCGAGATTGCACGCGGTCTGGCGAATTATTCCGCCGAGGAGACGCGCCTCATTCGCGGTCAGGCCAGCGACCGAATCGGCGAGATCCTGGGTTATGTGGCCGAGCGCGAGATTATCCACCGCGACAATCTGGTGGTCGGCTGACGTCGTGCCAGAGGTACGAGCGGACGCGAGCAGGGGCGGATGTATACAGCCACCGGGCCCGGGGCGGGTTTCTCAACGCCGAGTGTCGGGAGCAAGCCCGGACCGAAACCACCGTGGCCCGGGGTTGCGTCTGTCGCCCGGGCGACAGACGCCCGGGCTCAGACAGCAGGATTCAGGCGGCCATCGCCTTGATGCGGGCGTTCAGGCGCTGTTTGTGACGCGCCGCCTTGTTCTTGTGGATGAGGCCCTGCCGGGCGAGCCGATCAACCACCGACTGCGCCATCTGGAAGGCACTGACGGCGCTGTCGCGGTCACCGCTGGCAATGGAAACGAGGCACTTCTTCAGGTAAGTGCGCAGCATGGAGCGACGGCTGGCGTTGTGCTGGCGGCGCTTTTCGGACTGGATGGCGCGCTTGCGCGCCTGCGGCGAGTTCGCCAAGACGGCATCTCCTGTAGTTGCGGGCAGAAAACGAAGCCACGCAGTCTGCGTTGCGATCAGCAGGCTGTCAATGCGGCCTGGCCGCAGATGTTCCGTACCCCTGCCGCTGTCGCCCTGGGCGTCTGCGCCACTATCCAGCCCGGTAAGACTCCGGTGCCCGTGGGGGGCGCGTGAACGGGGAACTGTTGCGAGCGGCCGCCTCGACCAGTGTGCTCACGCTGGCCTCGAGGCTGCTCGGTTTCCTGCGCGATGCGCTGGTCGCCCATGCACTTGGGGCCGGTTCGACGGCCGAGGCCTTCGTCGTCGCCTTCCGGTTGCCCAATCTGTTCCGGCGATTGCTCGCGGAGGGTGTGCTCGCCCAGGGCCTCGTCCCGCCGCTGGTGCGCACCGCGACGCATTCGGGGGCGGCGGTCGCGCGGCGCCGGATTGCCCGCTGGTTGCGCCACGCCACCGCCCTTGGTGTCGTGTTCATGCTGGCCGGGCCGGCCCTCGCACCCCTGTTCGTGGCCGGTCTCGCCCCGGGGCTGGGGAGTGGGGCGCGGCCGCTGGGGGATCCAGGCACCGATCCGCGTCCGCTGGCCGCAGAGCTGCTGCTCACCATGTGGCCCTACCTCGCCCTGTCAGCGGTCACGGCGGTGCTGGCGGCGGGGCTCAATGCGCGTGGCTGGTTTCGCGCTGTGGCTGCGGCACCGCTCATCCTCAATCTGGCAATGCTCGGGGCCTTTCTGTTCGCGCCGGTGGCGGATGCGGTTGGGCGCGCCCATACGTTGGCGCAGGCCGTGGCCGCAGGTGCCGTCCTGCAGGTGGCCTGGTTGTCGTTTGCCGTCTGGCGCCGCCGCCGTCGCGGAGGCTGGACAGACGATGCGCCGGCCGCAGAGGCCCTCTGGTCCGAGGCCGCCGAGATCGATTCGCAGCCCGCCTCGAACCGTTCCAGCGCACGTGGTCGGGCGCGCTTCGTGGTGAGTGTGCTGAATGCGTCGGTCGTACAGCTGAATCTCGTGGTGGCGACGGTCGTCGCCTCGACGCTGCTGCCGGGCAGTCTCGCCTGGTTGTACTTCGCCGAGCGGCTGGTCGAATTCCCGCTTGCGCTTATCGCCGGTGGGCTCGCCGCAGTACTCCTGCCCCGTTTGACGGCGCCCGCGCTCGACCGTCGTCTTTGGACGGCGAATGTTGATGCAGCCCTGGACCTCACTTGGCTGGTCGCCCTGCCTGCGGCCGTCGGGCTTACGCTTCTGGCCACACCGGTGGTGGCCGCGCTGTTTCAGCATGGCGCGTTGGGTTCAGGCGACGCCCTCGCCGCCGCGCATGCCCTGGCAGCCTTCGCGCCTGGTGTCCTGCCCCTGTGTGTCGCTCGGGTATTGTTGCCAGCTGCCTTGAACCGGGTAGCCATGCGCCACCTGCTGGTGCTGGGTGCTCTATTGCCGCTGTTGCATCTGGCGCTGATCCTTCCCCTGGCCGGTGCGCTTGGGCATGTTGGCGTTGCCCTCGCCGCCACGCTCACGGGCTTCGTGCAGGCGCTGACCCTGCTCCTCCTGCTCATGGTGTCCGGCTATGTGCCCTGGGTGGGGCGGCAGGTTGAGGCGATCGGCCGTCCTCTGCTGGCAAGTCTGGTCATGGGGGTGTCGCTGGCCTGGCTGCTGCCGCCCGAGGAGTTCTGGCTGGTGGCCGATCATGGCCACCGGCTGATGACCCTGCTCGTCTGCATCGCAG
This sequence comes from Gammaproteobacteria bacterium, assembly GCA_003485715.1. Lineage (GTDB taxonomy): Bacteria > Pseudomonadota > Gammaproteobacteria > UBA7966 > UBA7966 > UBA7966. The sequence continues at coordinate 3,037 of DNIF01000268.1, read as the reverse complement.
CCGGCCTTACCACCTACGCCATCACGCTGTTCTTGCTGGGATGGCGTCCTTCGTCCCCGCGGTTGTCTGCCAACCATCACCTGCCTGATTCGCCACCATGAAGATCTTTCGCTCCTCTCACCGCCCCTTTGGCGGTCATCGCCCGATCGTGACGATTGGCAACTTCGATGGCGTGCACCGCGGCCATCGAGCCGTGCTCGCACAACTACGGGCCCTTGCGCTGAGCGAGGGACAGCCCGCTGTCGTGATCTGCTTCGAGCCGCAGCCGCGCGAGTATTTTGCGCGTCCAGAATTGCTGGAGCGCATCACGCCACTGGACCAGAAGCTCAGTCTGCTCGCCGATGCCGGCGTCGATGGCGTCATGGTGTTGCGCTTCGACGCTCGGTTCGCCGCCCTATCGGCCGATGCCTTCATCGAACGACATCTGGTGGCGCAATTGGCGGCGGGTCTGGTACTCGTCGGGGATGATTTCCGTTTTGGTCACGCTCGGGGTGGAGATTTTCATTTGTTGAGCACGCTGGGTGAGCGCTGTGGCTTCCGCGTGATGTGCGCACCCACGCACCGGATCGGTCACGAGCGGGTGAGCAGCACGCGCGTGCGCGAGGCCCTGCGGACAGGTGCGCTGGATACGGCACGTCTCCTGCTCGGACGCCACTACCGCATTCGCGGCCGCGTCGTCATGGGTGATCGCATCGGTCGCACTCTGGGTTTCCCCACGGCCAATCTCGCGCTGGGGGCCTTCCGTCTCCCCCTCGAGGGGATATTCACGGCCTGGGTCGATGGTCTTTCCGCAGACGGCAGCAGGCACGCCGCGCTTGCCTACGTGGGCAAGCGGCCCGTTGTCGATGGTCGCCGTCAGGTCGTGGAAGTGCATGTCATCGACTGGGCAGGCGACTGCTATGGGCGCAAGCTCACCGTGACCTTCGGCGTGCGTCTGCGTCCCGACGCGGCGATGAAGAGCCTCGCGGCGCTCGTCTCCCGCATGCACGATGATCTGCGTGCTGCCCGGGACTGGTTCACGACTCATCCTCGGCCGGACCTGATGCCGAGCTTCCCGGTGGCATGACTGCCCGGGCGTCCTTTGCCTGCCTGGAAGCATCGGCAGTCTCCGCGCGAGGCCCCCGAGGCGCTAAACTCTGCGCCCGCATGGATCGCACCCGCCCACGCAGCGAGTGCTCCCCATGCCGGGCCCCGGGAGGCCTTTGCACTAACTGGCCCCGGCGGCCCTGAACCGCTGCCTGCAACGGGAGCCCTCCGGTGGCCGACTACAAGAACACCCTCAACCTTCCGCAGACCGATTTCGCCATGAAGGCCAACCTGCCGGATCGGGAGCCGACGCTGCTCGCGCGCTGGGACGCGCTCGACCTCTATGGCCGCTTGCGCCGGGAACGGGCCGGCCGGCCGGTGTTCGTACTGCACGATGGGCCGCCTTACGCCAATGGCGATATCCACATCGGGCATGCGGTCAACAAGATCCTGAAGGACATCATCGTCAAGGTTAAGAACCTCGACGGTCTGGATGCCCCTTATGTGCCAGGCTGGGATTGTCATGGCCTGCCCATAGAACTCGCGGTCGAGAAGAAGCTCGGGCGTGCAGTCCACGCTGATCGCCGTGCCTTCAGGCGGGCCTGCCGTGCCTACGCTGCGGAGCAGGTAGAGCGCCAGCGTGGCGATTTCATTCGTCTGGGTGTTCTTGGCGATTGGGGCAATCCCTACCGCACGATGGACCCAGTGGTCGAGGCCGGGATCCTGCGCGCACTGGGGCGCCTCGTCGACAGTGGGCATCTCATCGCGGGAGTCAAACCCGTGCACTGGTGCCTCGACTGTGGCTCCGCTCTGGCGGAGGCCGAGGTCGAATACGAGAATCGCCAGTCGCCGGCCATCGATGTCGCCTTCCGCTTCTGTGACACGGCCCTGCTGGCGGAGCGACTGCATGTCTCGCCGGCCGGCCCCCCGAGTGGCGACGTATGGCTGCCGATCTGGACCACCACCCCATGGACATTGCCGGCCAATCAGGCCGTCTCCCTGAATCCGACGCTGGAGTACGTGCTCGTTGAAGGCGAGCGCGAGGGGCGGGTCGTGCAACTGCTGCTGGCCAGGGCGCTGATGGAGGATGTCCTCGGGCGCTACGGTATCGAGCGTTACCAGGTCGCTGGCTACGCCGAGGGCAGTCTGCTCGAGGGGCTGGAGCTTGCCCATCCCTACGAGGACCGTCGCGTGCCGGTGGTGTTGGGCGAGCATGTCACGGTGGATGCGGGCACGGGCGCCGTGCACACCGCACCGGGGCATGGTCAGGACGACTACCTCGTCGGGGTGCGCTACGGGCTTGCGATCGACAACCCGGTGGGCGATGACGGCATGTTCCGCAGCGGCACTCCGGTGGTGGGCGGGCTGCACGTCATGCGGGCGAATGAACCCATCATCGAAGCCTTGCAGGCAGCCGGCACGCTGCTGCATCACCGCAGACTCACCCACAGCTATCCCCACTGCTGGCGCCACAAGACGCCCATCATCTTCCGCGCGACGCCGCAGTGGTTCGTAGCCATGGATGGTCGCCTCCTGCGCGAGGACGCCCTCGCTGCTGCGGCCTCAGTACGCTGGACCCCGAGCTGGGGCGAGGAGCGGATCCGCGGCATGATTGCCAACCGACCGGACTGGTGCATCTCGCGTCAACGGAGCTGGGGTGTGCCCATCGCGCTTCTGGTAGACCGTGAGACGGGCGAGCCCCACCCACGATCATCCGAGCTCATCGAGCAGGTTGCCCTGCGGGTCGCTCGCGACGGCATCGACGCCTGGGACGACATCGATCCGGAAGAACTGCTGGGCGAGGAGGCCGCGCGCTACTGCAAGGTTACTGACACCCTCGATGTATGGTTCGACTCCGGTGTCACGCACGCGGCCGTGCTGCGCGAACGGGACGGCCTCGTCTGGCCTGCCGATCTCTACCTCGAGGGCAGCGATCAGCACCGTGGCTGGTTCCAGTCCTCCTTGCTCACGGCGGTGGCACTGGATGGCGCTGCGCCCTACCGCGCGGTAC
>DNIF01000276.1 GCA_003485715.1 Gammaproteobacteria bacterium | reverse complement strand
GGTCACCGGCGCGGCTGCTGCGTCCACTCACCGACAAGGAACTCGCCTGGCTCGAGTACTCCGCCCGACACTACGTGCTCCTGAAGGATCGCTATCGGGCGGCGCAAGGTCGTTAGGCCGGCCTGCTGAAACCGGAAGGCTGCGTCCCCATGTCCCGCTGGATTCATCCCGATACCTTCGACGTGCTGGTGATCGGCGCCGGTCACGCCGGCACCGAGGCCGCGCTTGCCGCCGTGCGCCGCGGTGCCCGCACACTGCTGTTGACGCACAATCTCGAAACGCTCGGACAGATGTCCTGCAACCCGAGCATCGGCGGCATCGGCAAGGGCCACCTCGTGCGCGAGATCGATGCGCTGGGTGGCCTCATGGGCGCGGCGGCCGATGCCTGTGCCATCCATGTGCGCACGCTGAATGCCTCGAAGGGCGCGGCGGTGCGGGCCACACGTGCCCAGATCGATCGCGCCCTCTATCGCCGCCAGGTGCGACGCGTGCTGCTGGACACACCGGGGCTCACCCTCTTTCAGCAGCCGGTCACGGATCTGCACTTCGAGGGTGAGCGACTCGCCGGTGTCGTCACCGGTACTGGTGTTGTCTTTCGCGCCCGTGCCGTGGTGCTGACCGCAGGGACCTTCCTTGCCGGACGCATCCACGTGGGTGAGGCTGATCACGCTGGCGGACGGGCCGGCGATCCGCCAGCCAACGAACTTGCCGCGCGATTGCGCGAACTGCCGTTCCGCGTCGGGCGACTCAAGACCGGTACCCCGCCCCGGATCGCGAAGGCCAGCGTGGACTTCTCGCGCCTCGCACCTCAGCCGGGCGATGAGCCGGCACCGTGGTTCTCGCACCAGCGCCCGCCACGGCCCGCGCAGGTGCACTGCTTCATCGCCCACACCAATCCGCGCACCCATGCCATCGTGCGTGCGGCGTTGCACCGCTCGCCGATGTTCACGGGGGCCATCGAGGGTAGCGGCCCGCGCTACTGCCCCTCACTCGAGGACAAGGTCACGCGCTTCGCCGAGCGTGATAGCCATCAGGTGTTCATCGAGCCAGAAGGCCTCGATGCCGCCGAGATTTACCCGAATGGCATCTCCACCAGCCTGCCCTTCGAGGCGCAGCTCGCGCTGGTGCGCTCGATCGAAGGGCTTGAGACGGCCTTCATCACCCGTCCGGGTTACGCCATCGAATACGACTACCTGGACCCCCGCGATCTCGCGCCGTCGTTGCAGAGCCGCCTCTTGCCGGGGCTCTTCCTCGCGGGACAGGTGAATGGCACCACCGGCTACGAGGAGGCGGCAGCACAAGGCCTGCTCGCGGGCTGCAATGCGGCGGCGCATGCGCTGGGGCTCGAGACCTGGGTTCCCGGGCGTCACGAGGCCTATCTCGGCGTGCTGGTGGATGACCTGAGCACCCGCGGCACCAGTGAGCCCTATCGCATGTTCACCAGCCGCGCGGAGTACCGGCTGCGACTGCGGGAGGACAACGCCGAAGATCGGTTGCTGGAACGCGCATACGCGCTCGGCCTGGTGGACGTCGCGCGGATCCGGTCACTCACTGAGCGGCGGGCCCGCATCGCTGCCGAGCGGACCCGCCTCACTGGCCTGCGGCTACGACCGGGCGAGAACGTGGACGCGATCACGGCCGTCCTCGGTCAGCCGCTCGGCCGCGAAACGACACTGCTCGACTGTCTGCGGCGGCCCGAGGTCTCCTACGCCCGGTTGATGACACTGCCCGGGGTGGGGCCCGGGCTCGCCGACCAGGCGCTCATCCTCAGTCTCGAGACCGACCTCCATTACGCTGGCTACCTCGATCGCCAGGAGGCCGAGATCGCCCGTCAGCAGCGGCTGGCCGACCTCGCCTTCCCGGAAGCGCTGGACTTCGCCGGCGTGCGCGGCCTGTCGAACGAGGCCGTGCAGAAGCTCACGCAGTTCCGCCCGGGCACTCTGGCCCAGGCGGCACGCATCGCCGGCATCACCCCTGCCACGCTGTCCTTGCTCGCCGTGCATCTGCGCCGTGGCCGGGGCGCGGAGAGGGCGGCGGAGGGTCTCTTGCAGGGCGAAACCGGGGTGGCCACTGCGGTCGTGGCACCAGGCCCGACAGAGATCGACGAGGCCCACGCCGGAGCGCCGTCTGCGGGGTCGGACGTCACCGACGCCCGCCAGGCGTGAGCGGCACCGCTGCTCCCGGCCATCTGCTCGCGGAGGGCGTGCAGGCCTTGGGGCTGGAACTGCCGCCCGGGGCCGAGGCCAGGCTGCTGGCCTATGGCGAACTCGTCCTGCACTGGAATCGGGTGCACAACCTGACCTCTGCTCGCGATGCCGGCACCTTCGTGCGACGTCATCTGCTCGATTGCCTCGCGGCCCTGCCCTTCCTCACCGGCAACAGTCTCATCGACATCGGCAGCGGCGCTGGCCTGCCCGGCATGGTCTTCGCGATCGCCCGGCCAGAGCTCCGCTGTCGCCTGGTCGAGCCGCGGCACAAACGTGCCGCCTTCCTGCACACGGTGCGGGCGGAGCTCGGGGTGGAGAACGCCGAGGTGCTGACCGCGCGGATGGAGGACCTGCCCGCGAGCGGTGGCCACGACCTCGCCACGGCCCGTGCGGTCACCGCCCTGACGGAGCTGTGGCACCTGGCCCGGTCGCACCTCACCCCCGCGGGACGCTTGCTGGCCCTGGTGGGGCAGCGCCCGAGCGAGGCGATCACTGCGCTCGAGGCCGCTGGGCTCGCCGTCGTGGTGCATCGGATCCAGGTGCCGCATCTGCCCGAGGCGCGACATCTGGTGGTGGTCGGTGCCGCCTGAACGCGACAATCAAGCCCGGCTGGCGGCCCTGGCAGCCAGCGATGAATGAGTTTGCCGTGGTGGCGCTGCGGGTGATCGCATAACCTTTGGGGCCGTCCGGGTCCCGGACCCGTCGGGGCAGCCGAGGCCGAACGAGCGACCCATGACCCGTATCCTCGCCATCACCAACCAGAAGGGCGGTGTGGGCAAGACCACCACCAGTCTGAATCTGGCTGCCTCGCTGGCGGCCACGCGGCGACGCGTCCTTCTGGTGGACCTCGACCCGCAGGGCAACGCCACCATGGGCAGCGGCGTGGACAAGCACACGCTGGAACGGTCGAGCTACGACGTCCTGCTCGGCGAGGCGACGGTGGCGGAGACGCGGCTGCCGCTCGCGCGGCTCAACTACCATCTGCTGCCCGCCAACCAGGACCTGACCGGTGCCGATGTCGCCCTGCTCGAAGAGCTTGCGCGTGAGGTGCGGCTGAAGAACGCCCTGGCCGAGGTGGCGGCCGACTACGACTACATCCTCATCGATTGCCCGCCCTCGCTCAGCATGCTCACGGTGAACGCGCTGGTGGCGGCCGATGCCGTGATCATCCCCACCCAGTGTGAGTACTTCGCCCTCGAGGGGTTGTCGGCCCTGCTCGAGACCATCGACAAGATCAAGCGTTATCTCAATCCTCGCCTGTCCATCGAAGGCCTGCTGCGCACGATGTTCGATCCGCGCAACAACCTGTCGAACGACGTGTCGGCGCAGTTGCAGGCGCACTTCGGCAGCCAGCTCTACACCACCATCATCCCCCGTAACGTGCGGCTGGCCGAGGCACCGAGCCACG
>DNIF01000232.1 GCA_003485715.1 Gammaproteobacteria bacterium | reverse complement strand
CCTCGACGCCACCGCTGACGTCAACCGCATGGGGACGCGCTGCAGCTATCGCGGTCGCGACGTTATCAGGGGTGAGCCCCCCTGCCAACACGAGCGGCAGCACACAGTCCCGCGGAACCCGGCCCCAGTCGAAGGTCTGGCCCGTGCCACCCGGAACACCAGGGACCCAAGTGTCCAGAAGCAGCCCACTCGCGGCACGGTAGCGCTCGGCTTCGGCGGCGACATCCAGACCTGGCTGCATCCGCAGCGCCTTGATGAAGCGGCGCCCCCAATAGGCGCAGTCTGCCGGTGTCTCCTGTCCGTGAAACTGGATGCAATCGATTGGCACGGCGTCGAGCACGGTGCGGATCAGTTCGGGCGCAGCGTCGACGAAGAGCGCGACGCAGGAGACGAAGGGTGGCAGTGCCGCCGTTATCGCGCGCGCGGCATCGAGGTCCACCTGACGTGGACTTGGCGGATGGAAGACGAGACCTATGGCATCCACACCGAGCGCCGCCGCCATCTGCGCATCCTCCGGCGTGGTAATGCCACAGACCTTGACCCGAGTGCGCGGATTCATCCTGGCGGTCATGCCCGATCCCGTGTCCTGTGTCATGTGAGCGCCCCCTGCCCCGGACCCCTGCATGAGTCACTCTGCACCGGGGCGGCATCATGCCAGGGCCCCGTATCGACCAGGAGCGATTCACTGAGCACGAAGGGAAACGGGTTGCCCGCGGGCAGACCGTAGAGTTCCGGATACTCCACCCCCGTCAGGTAGAGTCCCTGCGGTTCGGCCGTCATGCCCGCTTTTCGGCGGTCCCGCTCGACGAGCACCTCGCCGAGCCAGTCCGGCGGGGCCTCGTGGCGACCGATGCGCAGCAGGGAGCCCATGATGTTGCGCACCATATGCAGCAGAAAGCCATCGGCGGCTATGTCGAGGACGACGAGATCACCGTGGCGCTCGACACTCACGCGCCGCACTTCACGTTCCGGGGAGCGTGCCTGACAGCCACTGCCCCGGAAGGATGTGAAATCGTGGCACCCGAGCAGATGCCGAGCTGCCCTGTGCATCTCGGGCACATCGAGTGGGCGACACTCAAAGCCCGTCTTGCCATGCCAGAGCGCGCTCCGTGCACGCCGGTTCAGCAACAGGTAACAGTATTGCCGTTCGCGGGCGCGAAAGCGCGCGTGAAAGTCCGGGGTCACACGTCGCGCCCAGGTCACGGCAACCCCGACCGGCAGGGCGCTGTTGACACCGAGCACCCAGGCACGCGCGTCTCGGGTTGCCATGGTGTCGAAGTGCAGTACCTGGCCGCTCGCATGCACGCCGGCATCGGTTCGTCCGGCGGCGTGCACCCTCACGGGATGGTCGGCTACACGAGCCAAGGCAGCCTCTACGGCCTCCTGGACAGAGGGGCAGTGGCCCTGCGCCTGCCAACCACAAAAGGCGCTGCCGTCGTACTCGAGACCAAGAGCGATGCGGATGGCAGTTCTCCGGCAGGATCCCCGGAATTCGTGGCCGGCTCACGGTGGGCAGGACCCGCCACTGCCGAACGGAAGACTGCTACTCAGTCCACCGTCTCCCACGCTCCGTCGACGAGCGCTCAGTCCTTGATCTGATCGAGCAATCGGCGCGCCTGGACTTGCTGCTCCGGGGTGCCCTCGGCGAGCACCCGTGCGAGCTCCTCGCGGGCACTGGCCGGGTCGCCGATCTCGATGTAGGCATGGGCGAGGTTGATCCAGCCGTCCGCATTCGACAAGCCGTCCGGATCGAACTCCTCGACGCCATTTCCGGTTGGCAGTGTGGCACCCGCAGACGCGAGGGCTGCCTCCAGCTCTTCAAGCGACAGTGAGTCACTGTCGGCGGCAGCGGGGGCATCTGGCTCAGCACCACCCAGGAGGTCGAAGTCAATGACCCCGAGGTCTGCGAATTCCGGCTCCGCGGTGGGATCAGCGACCGACGACCCGGTCGTCTCCCGAGCCGCCCCGGGTGCCGTTTCCGAACCAATCTCGGCACGGGTGCTGGAGAAATCGGACAGATTCGGCACCGGCGAGGGTGTGCGCATGCGACTCGCCGTCTCCTCCAGCGCCTGCGCCAGGTCGTTGAGGCTCTCGCCCTCATCGTCGGCGAATTCCACGGCAGCCTGCGGTTGGTCGAAGGTATCGTCGAGCTCCTGCTCACCGGTCAGGGAGAGTGGCGCGCCGCCTTGGGCTGCGAGCGAAGGCAGGCCGAAGGTCGATTCAGAGGCCCCTGCTCCAGTCTTTGTCCCACCCTTGCCTTCACTCAGACCCGAGATGTCGAACTCGAGCGGGAGGTCGAGCGCAGCCGAAGCCATGGCATCGGGTTCTTCGGGAGGTGAGCCCGTCAGCGGGCCGGGGCTGCCCGCCGCCGGGCCACTGACATCCAGCAGATCGCCCAGCCCTGCGCCCTCGAGCGACACATCGAGCAGATCCTGCAGGTCGCGGCCGGGTCTGGCACCCGTAGCGGTGATATCGAGCAGTTGCACGGAGGGATCGAGTCCGCGCGTGGCGTCGTCCCGGTCGGAGAAGATCGTGCTGGACGCGGGTTCGAGGCGCACTGTGGAGGGCCCCTCCGCGACATCGCCGCCGGTGATGTCGAGTACCAGACCGTCTCCGGTTTCAACCTCGGGAGTCGACGTGGCGACACCCGCCCGCGACGTGATATCGATGAGATCGGATGCGTGGTCGGCGTCGCCACCGGTGATATCAACCAGGGTGAATTCGTCCCCGGCCGTGGGATCGAACATGGCCGTAGCCGCAGCAGGCAGCGGCTCATCGGCCTGCTCAGTCGCGAAATCGAGCCCACTGTCACCGGCCGCGATCGCGGAAAACACATCGGCGTCGGACGCGACTTCCGGGGTGCCGACCCCGAGATCGAAGTCGAGGGCATCCGCGTACGACTGGGTCTCGCGCGGCGGGACCTCTGGCGCGGCCGTGACCCCAGCGATCTCTGTCAGGGTGAGATCACCCGGAGCGAAGGTCGCTGTGGCGGAATAGCGATCATCGTCGGCGACGGACGCGGCTTCAGCCGGGATTGCCGGCGGGGCGGTATCGACGGCCGTGAGATCGACGAAGGTTCGTTGCGCGGCAACTTCGAAGGGCCCAGCGAGCGCACCGGAGGCGAAGAGTTCGCGACCCGGGGCCAACTCCTGCCAGCGCTTCAGCGCATCCTCCCATGCCGGCCCGGTACCGCCGGTCAGGTCTTGCAGCGTGGCGGCAGCCTGTTCGAAGGCCACCGCATCACCTTTGGCATAGAAGATGTCGAGCAGGTACTGATGCCGCCGCGGATCTTCCGGTGCCTCAGCGATGGCCCGACGCACCAGCGACTCGGCCTGATCGTATTGCTCGTAGGCCAGGTAGACGTTCACCTCCGTGAGGAGGTCGTCCACTTCCGGGGCGGTCGGGGCCAGACCTGCCAGCTCGGCCGCCGTCGCCTCGAGGGTGCGTTCGCCCTCAGGGACATCGGTCAGGGGATCGAAATCCCTGAGTGTCGTGGCGGCCGTGATCGGCACGCCCGTCAGGACAGCGGTCTGGGTGATTGGGGCGACGGTCGGAATGGGTGCCGGAAGGGTAGTCTCGAGGGCAGCCGGGGTGGCTGCCTGCTCGGGTGACGGTCGGGCCGGTACCGGTATCTGGCGGCGGCGGCCGATGCGCGCGCCGAGGAGACCAAGCAGCCCGAGGACCGCAGCGGCCAACGCCCCGAGGACGGCCAGCGGACCACCCGGGACCGACTCACTGACGGCCGGCGGCACGACCGAATCCGCCCAACGCGTCAGCGCGTCCTGCAGGGCCTCGGGTATTGCCGCTGGAGCAGCAGGGGGGGGCAAAGCCGGCTGTATCGGTGCCTGCGCGACCGGGGCAGGTGCCAGTGGCGCCGCGGCGGCGGGAGCAGCAGGGGCCGACGGCTGCTCGGCTGCTGCCGGCGCGACGGGGTCGCCAGAAGGCTCGGCGACAGTGGGCTCCACCATCGCCTCTGCGGGTGCGGGCGTGACGTCAGCCACCCCGACGACGGGCGCCTCATCGGCCAGAATGTCGCCCCCCTCCTCGGCCACCTCGAGGTCGCGTTCGAGGATGGCCAGGGGATCGATCTCGTCCGGTGATTCGGCCGGGGTCTCAGCCATGACGGCAGGTTCCGCTGCAGGGGCCACCGTGGCAGCCGCTTGCGCTTGCGCCAGTGCCTCATCATCTGATGCCGCGCCGGCGTCGGCCGCAGGAGGGGCTTCGGCAGGGGCTTCGGCAATCGGAGTGACCTCGACTGCGGGTGGCTCCTGGGCAGCAGGGGGAGGCTCGGCCTGCGTCGGCATACCCAGCCGCTGCTGCAAGGCAGCGAGTTCGATGCTGCGCACTTCGAGAACGCGCTCGAGCTGAGCGATCAGGCGTTCGGCCTCGCCAAGCCGGGCGCGCAGTTCGTCGTTCTCGGCCGCACGCGTCGCGATCTCCTCGCGCGTGAGGTCGAGTTCCTTGCGCAGTCCCGCCTCCCCCGCCCGCGCGGCGTCCTCCGGGGCGGGTGCGAGCAGCTTGAGCTCGGGTTCAGCAACCGCCGAGTCCGGAATGGCTGGGGCTGGTCGTTCCGTTGCGGCAACAGACGGCGGCGGCGCACGCTCGGGCGTCGCGACTGCGGCCGGGGCCACAGCCGTGGCGCGACCGCTGCGATACTGTTGCCAGAGGTCGTTCTGCTGCGCCACCCGGGCCATCGCCTCGGCGTTCGTCAGCCCCTGAAGCACGGTGCTGTCGGGCAAGCGGAGAATGGCACCAGCCCGGAGCGAATTCATGTTGCCGCCGACGAAGGCGTCGGGATTCGCCTGCCACAAAGCCACCAACGCCTGCGCCGTGCTCACTCCTGCCCGGCGCGCGAGGGGCGCGGCAAGGCCCCAGAGGGTGTCACCAGCGTCAACCCTGACCTCGGCCGCGAAGGGCTCTGAAGGAGCATCGGGCGTGTCTGGGCGAGCGGGTGCCGGCGGCGGCGCCACCGCCAGCGGGGCCGGGGCGCGCGGGGTAGGCGGGGTCCGGGCCGGAGTCGGGGCAGCGACCTGCGGGGCCTTGACCTGCAGCGCCTGACGTGAGAACCCGGGCGGGTCGAGCAGCGCCGTGTACTCGCGAAACAGCCGCCCAGCGGCCCAGTTCACTTCGATGAGGAAACTCACGAAGGGCTCGCCGACCGGATCGCGGGTCGTGACGCGGATGAAATCCCCGCCAGTCGGCGGCTGCACGAGCTCAAAGCGAAGCTGCGTCGCCAGCAGCCCCCGCTCGATACCGGCGCGCTTGAACGCGTCCACGCCAGCCAGGCTGACGCGCAGCGTGTCCAGATCCTCGGTCGAGGCCCCGGTCAGCGGAATGCGTGCTTCAAAAGGCTGGTTGAGGGCCGAACGCCGCTCAAGCGGCCCAAGTCCCAGGGCGTGCGCGACGCTGCCGGCGAGGAGCGTCAGGGCGACTGTGAGGGGAAGCTCCCGTTTCATCGTCTCGTTCCTGCCGGTCAGGCCGTGTTCCGGCAACCCGTGGGGGCAGACTGAAGCCAACCGCCGGGCTCGGACCCCGTAACCCGACAGACCTGGCCACAGCGAGCCCCGCCCGTTTGGCGCGGATTGTATGGTGCGCAGAATGCCAGAAGCTGCGACTCCGCCTGATGAATGAGCGCTAACACTAGCTCACAAATGGTGTTTTACCAACATTTCAGCGATTTGAACACCATTGAGTGCGGCCCCCTTCCGTACGTTGTCGGCCACCACCCACAGGTCGAGCCCCCGCGGATGAGAGATGTCCTCGCGGATGCGCCCAACGAACACGGCATCTCGACCCGCTGCGTTCACTGCAGGGGTCGGATAGCCACCGGGGCCGCGTTCATCGATGACTGTCACTCCGGGTGCCACTCGGAGCAGTTCACGGGCCTCATCGGCCGAAATCTTCGTACGGGTCTCGATGTGCAGCGCCTCGGCATGGCCGTGGAAAACCGGCACACGAACCGTGGTGGGATTCACCTGGATGTTCTCGTCACCGAGGATCTTGCGGGTCTCCCACACCATTTTCATCTCCTCCTTCGTGTAGCCGTTCTCCAGGAAGACGTCGATGTGCGGGATTACATTGAACGCAATCGGGCGCGCGTACACCTGTGGCTCGGGCAGTGTCCGACCGGCGATATGTGCCTCGGTCTGGGCGCGGAGTTCGTCCACTGCCTTCTGGCCGCTGCCGCTCACCGCCTGGTAGGTGGCGACATTGATGCGCTCGATGCCGACGGCGTCGTAGATGGGCTTCAGCGCCACCACCATCTGGATGGTGGAGCAGTTGGGATTGGCGATGATGCCGCGGTTGCGATAGCCCGCGAGGGCCTGTGGGTTGACCTCCGGTACCACCAACGGGATGTCCGGCTCCATCCGGAAATACGAGGTGTTGTCCACTACCACACAGCCGGCCGCAGCGGCGCGTGGGGCATGCACCGCGGACACCGCAGCCCCCGGCGAGAACAGACCGATCTGCACCCTCGAGAAGTCAAAATCCTCCAGGGACTCGACCACGAGTTCCGACGCACCGAAGGGCACCCGGCTGCCTGCGCTGCGGGCACTCGCTACGGCATGCACTCGCCCCACCGGGAAGCGGCGTTGTTCGAGGATATCGAGGAAGGTGCGCCCGACGGCCCCCGTGGCCCCCACCACTGCGATGTCGAACTGGCGGCTCATGCGCGTGCCCCTGACGGTGCGCTCGTCGCGAGTTCACCCAGCGCCCGCAAGACGGCATCGCCCATTTCGGCGGTGCTGACACAGGTCGCGCCGTGGGCAGCGATGTCGCGTGTGCGGAACCCGAGCGCCAGCACCCGCGCGACGGCGGTCTCCAGCGCCGTGGCCGCAGCCACCTCGGCGAGCGAATGACGCAGCAGCATCGCCAGTGACAGGATGGTGGCCAGCGGATTGGCGATCCCCTGCCCGGCGATGTCGGGGGCCGAACCATGAATGGGCTCGTACAGCCCGCGCCCGCTGCCGTCCACCGACGCCGAGGGCAGCAGGCCGATGGAACCCG
>DNIF01000176.1:7598-7780 GCA_003485715.1 Gammaproteobacteria bacterium | reverse complement strand
GGAAGCGGTAGAAGCCCGCCACTCCCTCCACCTCGGCGAGCGTCAGCCCCAGCGCCGCTGCGACGCGGGCCAGCGCCTCACGCGGCAGCCAGCCGAACTCGGCCTGCAACTCGCGCAGGATCTGCACCAGGGCGTGTGGATCGCCGCCGTGGCGGACGAGCACCGCCTGCGGATCGCATCGA
>DNIF01000176.1:0-7238 GCA_003485715.1 Gammaproteobacteria bacterium | reverse complement strand
CGTTGCGGGCACGGGCGGGCGGACTCCTGTGGCCGGCTACGGGGTGGGGCGAGCCACATGCCGCCTCCACCGCCTTGCCAACTTCTCAAGTGTAGTGACTAGACCTGGGCGCGGAGCATTTGCGTCATGGGCAGCGCCTGAGGCCCAAACAGCGCCACCCGTTCGAAGCCTCTGCTGCCCGGGTCGTCCTGCGTAGAGCCCCTCCTGCCCGCTCCTCGTCACCACTTGTTTACTACTTTCGCCCCCGACGGTAGACAACCGCGCCACGCCGCCTACCATGCCGCCCTCGCCCCGCATCCGATCCGCGTGGGCCAGGGAGATCCCATGCTTGAACGCATCCGCGAGGACATCCGCTGTGTCTTCGCCCGCGACCCGGCCGCGCGCCACTGGTTCGAGGTCATCACCACCTATCCCGGGGTGCATGCCCTGTGGCTGCATCGCCTGGGGAACGTCCTGTGGGGCTCCGGACTACGCTGGCCGGCGCGGATGCTTTCGCACCTAGGCCGCTTCCTCACCGGCATCGAGATCCATCCAGGTGCCCAGATCGGACGACGCTTCTTCATCGACCATGGCATGGGCGTGGTGATCGGTGAGACGGCCGTCATTGGCGACGACTGCACCCTCTATCACGGGGTCACGCTGGGCGGCACCAGTTGGCAACCTGGCAAGCGCCATCCGACGCTCGAGGACAATGTCGTCATCGGCGCCGGGGCGAAGGTACTTGGCCCCATCACCCTCGGCACGGGCGCGCGCGTCGGCTCGAATGCGGTGGTGGTCAGGGACGTGCCCTCGGGAGCGACGGTGGTAGGCGTGCCGGGCCAGATCCTGCGTCCCAGCGATGATCGCGGTGTCACCCGCCAGGCCACGGCCCGGCGCATCGGCTTCGACGCCTACGGTACTGCCCAGGACATGCCCGATCCGGTGGCCCAGGCCGTCGACCGACTGCTCGACCATATCCACGCCCTCGAACAGCGACTGGAGGCGTTGCAGGAGAGTGTGAACGAGGTGCGGGTGGAGGCCGGCACGGCCGAGCAGACCGCGGGTGCCTGGGCCCCGCCGCCGAAGAAGCCGGAGTAAGCGTCCCGCAAGCGGCGCAAAGACGGAGTGCGCTGGCAGGTTCAGCCGCGAACGGGCTCGCGATCCGGTCGGGGGGTGTCTGGAAAGGCGGGATCGGTGACCTCAGCCAAGGCGGTCAGGACGCGCTCGGGAGCAATGTCCTCGATGCGGGCCGCGCGCAGGGTGACCACCCGCGTTCCCCAGGGCCGCACCTGGACGGGATCCGAGGCACCACCGAAGAGAACGACCGAGGGTGCCCCCACCGCCGCCAGGATGTGCATCGGTCCGGTGTCGTTGCCGACGGCCGCCTCGGCCCCGCGACCGAGCGCCGCCAACTGGCCGAGACTGGTGCGCCCGCCAAGGTTGCGAGCCCCCGGGCAGGCGCCTGCGATGGCGGCCAGCACCTCGGATTCCGCGGCGGTTCCGAGCAGAACCGGCGTGCAGCCCTGGGCAACCAGACGCTGCGCCAGACTCGTGAAGCCCGCGACCGACCAGCGCTTTTCCGGCCGATGGGCAGCCCCTCCCGGCACCAGGAGCGCATAACGCGCGGGCAGCGTGAGACCATCGAGGTCGGCGGTGAGGAAGCCGAGGTCCGGCGGGGAGATCTCGTGGATGCCTGCCCGTTCCAACTGACGCCGCCGGTGCAGCGTGATGTGCACGGGCCGATCGGGATCGGGGTGGTGATGACTACAGCCCGGGGCATTGCCGACCCACTCCACGCCGGTGCCCGCGAGGGCTCGGTAGTAGTTGCGCGTGCGGCGCGTGCCCTGCAGGTCATAGACGCGCTGAAAGCCACCCCGGCGCAGCCGCCACATCCAGGCCAGTGCCTGCAGCGGGCGCGTCAGCCCCGCTCGTGGGTCCACCCAGACCTCGTCGAAGAGCCCGCTTGCGGCCATCAGGCCCGCATACGGCGCCGTGGTGGCCACGATGAATCGATCGGTGGCGTGGGCCGCGCGCAGGGCCGTGAGATGCGGCAGCGAGAGGATGATGTCCCCCAGTGCCGAATGCTTGATGACGAGGATCCGCCTCAAGCGGAGGCGTTCGCCCGGCCGGCCTCGCGGGCCACGGCCAGCGTCAGGCCAAGGCTGGCCCAGGCAAGGAGTGCCGGCCAGTTGCTGAAGAAGCTCTGCGTGGCCTGCAGTGGAAAGAGCACGATGCAAAGGGCCGCCAGCAGCCAGGGTGCGAGCGCCCGGGTGCCTGGACCCGACCGGCCACCCCCGAGCACTTCCCGACCGAAGGCCAGGACGAAGGCCACGAAGCCGAGCAACCCGACGACACCGCACTCGACCAGCCACTCGGCGTAAAGATTGTGCGGGTGCATGTCGCAGTGGGGCACCCGGCCGGCCGCTTCGAACGCTGGACAGGCGGTGCGGAAGCCACGGATCCCGTGTCCGGCGAGGGGCCGCTCGGCGCTCATGACGAGGCTGCTGATGAGCAGCTTGCCGTAGACCGACTCGGCGTAGTTCGACACGTCACCGATCGTCTGCGTGAGCCGCGTCTGGATGCGCGGGCTGGTGGCGACGAGTACCGTGGCCAGGATCGCCAACCCGATGAGCATGCCCACCACTGGCAGCCGTGCAGCCGGCGCGCGCAAGGCGGTCCAGGCCAGAGCCAGCGTGAGGCTCAGGAGCAGCATGAGCGAGGCGGTCCGCTCGCCGGTCAGGAGCACGAAGGCGACGCCGAGCGCCGCTGCCGCCAGCAGCAACAGCCGCCCCCGCCGGTGCCTGCCCCACAGCAGGAGCAGCCCGGCGGCGAGCAGCGGCAGGCCCAGCCGTGCGGTGAAGGCCCCGATGTTCGGGCGATCGAGCGGGCCGGTCAGCCGCGCCCCGCCATGGATGGGCACGCCGGAGAGCGAGGTCCCGGTCGCCAGTTGCCAGAGCCCGTCCACCACGCCCAGCAACAGCGTGCCCGCCCAGATGGCGGCGAGCAGGCCGAGGGAGGCACGGTCACGGACCACCCAGGTGCCGATGGCGAAGGCAAGGAGCGGCAGGCGGAACCAGGGCAGGGTGTGGCGCAGGGACTCGGCCGGGTCCATGGCCAGGGGCGTGACCACGAGATTCATCCAGGCCCACAGCCCGATGAGCAGCAGGGAGGGCAGGGCCCAGGGGGCAGCCCTGTGCCGGGCATGCCAGAGATGGCGCGCGTAGCCCACGGCCAGGAGCAGGGTGAGGAGTTCGGCGATCCCGTTCTGATTGGTGATGAGGGCAGCCGGCAGCAGCGCGGCACTGCCGAGGCCAATCCGGTGCCAGCGTTGATCCGCCCGGGAGCGCGGATCCGGTGCGATCGAGGGTATCCGGCCGGCGGCTGGCTGTAGCGGCGGCTGACCCCGGGCTGATCGGGATGTCTGGTCGGTGTGCATCAGACTGAAACCTCCGGACGACGGATCCCTGGCTGCTGCGTGAGTTGGCTTGCCAGCTTCGCCAGATACTCGGCGGTGTCCAGACCGAGGCCGAGCCGCAGCAGAAGCCGCCGCAGACGCAGCGGCAACCCCGATTGCTCGGGCAACAGCCCACTCTCGGTGGCCCGACCGGCCGAGGCGAGACAGCGATCGATGAGCCCGCGTCGCAGGCTTGCTGGCAGGTCCGGGTGCGCGCTCAGGTAGCGGAAGTGGGCCAGAAAGCGGTCGTGGTGCTGCTGGCGCCGGTCGGCCGAGAGATTGAAGCGGGCCTTTGGTTCGCACACGGCTGCGGCCTCGCACAGACCGATGCGTCGCGCGGCGCCCGCCAGTCGCAGCGGCAGGGACTCGTCCTGCACAAAGATCCCGGGATCGGCCCCACCCGCGCGCTGGAAGCAATCGCGGTGGACCAGCCAAGCCATGCGCACCCGTCCACGGCGCTCGAGGAGCGTGGCCAGCGGACGCTCCGAGACCTCGAGGCCCGGATCAACCGGGAAGGGCCCGAGGGCCTCGCCGGCCTGCAGGTCAGCTACCCGCTTGACCCGCGCGTGCAGGGCATCGAGGGCGTGGGCGCAGGCCAGCCGGTACATGCCGGCAAACGCGCCGCGACGCAGGATCCCGTCGGCGTCAAGGAGCAGCAGCCATTCGCCCCGGGCTGCGGCAGCCCCCTCGTTCAAACGTGCACTGGGCCCGCGGTTTTCGCCATCGTGCAGGATCCGGAGCGCCGGCCAGCCCGCAGCGTAGCCTGCCAGCAGCGCACGGGAGGCGTCGGTGGAACCGTCATCCACGGCCACCACTTCCCTGAGCAATGGGCCACCGTCGGTCCGTAGCCGGTCAAGCACGGACTCAAGCACATCAGCCTTGTTGAAAACCGTCAGAACGGCAGAAACCGGAGCCTGCTGCATCGCCCGGGAAGTCTACCTCGCATCGATCCGCCGCGGTTGCCCGGGATGCCTCTCGAGCCAAGGAATGTTGCCCCGCAGAACGATGGGCAGCGGAACAATGGTTGACCATAATAGTCAGGAATGGCACCCTTCGCGGCCTCTCGCCCCGTGGGGTCAATCCCACAGCACCCGCCAGCGGCAAACCGATGCGACTCACCACCCGAGGCCGATACGCCGTCACCGCCATCCTCGATCTGGCCCTGCACGCCGAGGCGGGCCCGGTCACGCTCGCAGACATCGCGGCACGGCAGGACATCTCCCTGGCCTACCTCGAGCAACTCTTCGCCAAGCTGCGCAAGACCGGCCTCGTCTGCAGTGTGCGCGGCCCTGGCGGCGGCTATTTCCTCGCGCGTGCGCCAGAAGCCATGTCGGTTGCGGCGATCATCGCCGCCGTGGATGAAAGCGTGGATGCCACCCGTTGCGGTGGTGCGCGCAACTGCCACGGTGAGGTCCGCTGTCTCACCCACGACCTCTGGGAAGATCTGTCGGGGGCCATCGCGGAGTTCCTGGGGCGTGTCACGCTGGCCGATCTCATCGAGCGACGCCGACGCGAACGCAGCCCCACCGGCGCCACCACTACCGTCCTGCGCCGTGGTTCAACCGGGGGGCCACGCGCCACGCAACCCACCCCCGCGACACCAGCGATTGAGACATGAATACGTTTGACGACTCTGATGCCGTCGGCATCACCCTGACACCGCGTGCCGCCGCACATGTCCAGCGCTGGCTGGGCGGTGCCGAGATGCGCCTGCGCGTGAAGCCAACCGGTTGTTCTGGCTACGCCTATGTGATCGAAGCGAATACCGGGACCACGGCGGCGGATCGGCGCCTCGAGAGCGAGGGTGTCTGCATCGTGGTGGACCCGACGAGCTTGTCCTTTCTGCGTGGAACGCAGGTGGACTACGTGCGCGAGGGGCTCAACGCCGCCTTCCAGTTCCACAACCCCAATGTGACCGCCACCTGCGGTTGCGGTGAGTCCTTCACCGTGGCCGCGGGCCCCGGTTCGGCGAGCCAAGCCCATGGCCAGTGACAACCAGCACATCGAAGATCTCGTCCGCAAGGACTACGCCGCCGGCTTCTTCACGGAGCTGGAGACCGACACCGTGGCGCCGGGGCTCTCGGAGGAGGTCATCCGCTTCATCTCGGCCAAGAAGCAGGAACCCGAGTGGCTGCTCGAGTGGCGGCTGGCGGCGTACCGGGAGTGGCTGCGCATGACTCCGCCCGGTTGGGCCCGGGTCAAGCACGCACCCATCGACTTCCAGGCCATCAGCTATTACTCCGCGCCGAAATCCCGCAAGGATGCGCCCAAGAGCCTGGATGAAGTCGATCCCAAACTGCTCGAGACCTACGCGAAACTCGGCATCCCGCTGCGCGAGCAGGAGATGCTGGCCGGAGTGGCAGTGGACGCGGTGTTCGACAGCGTGTCGGTGGCCACGACCTTCAAGGATCGGCTGGCGAAGGCCGGCGTAATCTTCTGCTCGTTCTCCGAGGCCGTGCGCGAACACCCGGATCTCGTGCGTCAGTATCTCGGCTCCGTGGTGCCGGTCAGCGACAACTACTACGCCGCGCTGAACTCTGCGGTGTTCACCGACGGCTCCTTCTGCTTCGTGCCGAAGGGCGTGCGCTGCCCGATGGAGCTCTCCACCTACTTCCGCATCAACGCGGCCAACACCGGACAGTTCGAGCGCACGCTCATCATCGCCGAGGCCGGCAGCCACGTGAGTTATCTCGAGGGCTGCACCGCGCCGCGACGAGACGAGAACCAACTGCACGCGGCAGTGGTGGAGCTGGTGGCGCTGGACGATGCGAGAATCAAGTATTCCACCGTGCAGAACTGGTATCCCGGCGACGCCGAGGGCCGGGGCGGGATCTACAACTTCGTCACCAAACGGGGCGAATGCCGCGGAGCACGTTCTTCGATCTCCTGGACTCAGGTCGAGACCGGCTCCGCCATCACCTGGAAGTATCCGAGCTGCGTTCTGCGCGGGGACGACTCCGTCGGCGAGTTCTATTCCGTCGCGCTGACCAATCACCGCCAACAGGCTGACACCGGCACCAAGATGATCCACCTCGGGCGCAATACCCGCAGCACCATCATCTCCAAGGGGATCTCGGCCGGCCACGGCCAGAACGCCTATCGCGGGTTGGTGCGTATCGCCGCAACCGCCACCGGGGCACGTAATCACACCCAGTGCGATTCCCTGCTGCTCGGCAGTCGTTGCGGTGCCCACACCCTGCCCTGCATCGAGGTGCGCAATCCCAGCGCCAAGGTAGAACACGAGGCCACCACCTCGCGCATCAGCGAAGATCAGCTCTTCTACTGCCAGAGCCGCGGCATCGGCACCGAGGACGCGGTGAACATGATCGTCAACGGATTCTGTCGCGAGGTGTTCCGCGAGCTGCCCATGGAGTTCGCCGTCGAGGCGCAGAAGCTGCTCGGCGTGAGCCTCGAAGGCGCGGTCGGTTGAGTGCGCGGCCGGGCCCTCGTGGCGGACATCTAACCGGATCCCTTTGACTGACTCTGCGGACGCGCGCGTCGCGACCCGGACAGGAGTATCACATGCTCGACATAAACGACCTGCAGGTGTGTGTCGGTGATCGTCAGATCCTTCGCGGACTCACGCTCACCATTGGCGAGGGCGAGGTACACGCCATCATGGGCCCCAATGGCTCCGGCAAGAGCACGCTCGCGCATGTGCTGGCTGGCCGGCCTGGCTACGAGGTCACCGGCGGAAGCATCCGTTTCAAGGGCGAGGATCTGCTGGTGCTTGCCCCTGAGGAGCGCGCGCGTGCCGGCGTATTCCTGGCCTTCCAGTACCCGGTGGAAGTGCCCGGCGTGAACA
>DNIF01000177.1 GCA_003485715.1 Gammaproteobacteria bacterium | reverse complement strand
AACTACGCTGACACAGGGGGGGTCATCGTCAACGATTTGTCACCAGCAGCCACCTTCATTGCGACTAACAACAACGTCCCATTCGATGTCATCGCCTTTGAGGATCAGGCCAAAAAACTGTTGAAAGACGCGAGTCGTGAGCTTGGATGGATGTACCAAACGAAACATACCGACGGAACGCTTGCGCACATCTCCTACATGGTGTGGAGCGAAGTATTCGTATGCACCTCCTGCGCCGGGGAGACAGTGTTTTTTGAGGCTGCCTATGACGCAGTTGCTAACAAAGTCCGGGACGATGTGACCTGCTCTCACTGCGGTGCTGTGGCCACCAAAGAAAAGATGGATCTCCAGTTTGAGTCTTTCATGGATGCCCCGCATAAGCGCGTTGAGAAGCGCCCGAAGCGCGTACCCGTCCTTATCAAATATTCAATCGGGCGATCATCATTCACTAAGGTGCCAGACAGTGACGACCTGGCAATCATCGAGAAGATCTCGCAACTTAGGCTCCCCAGTAACTTACCCACACAAGAGCTACCTGACTGTCAAATGACACGAGTTGGACGGATGCGGACAACAAACACACGATGCATCCATCACATGTACTTGCCAAGAGCAGCGCATACGCTCTCCTATCTGTGGGGGAAGGCCAATGAGATTATTGATGTGAGGTTGCGGAACGCCATCAAGTATTGGCTTGATAGTCAGTTCACCAACATGTCCATACTCAACAGGTACCGGCCGGAGGTTTCGTTTCCGTACAACCCGCTTTCAGGCGTCTTTTATGTCCCATCTCTGATATCGGAAGCTGATCCATTCTTGGCATACGCAAACAAGATCAAGAGATTGACCGCTGCATTTTCGTCAAGTCATGCGCAAGATGGTATGTGCTTCACTTCGTGTGGAAGTGCCACCAAACTACTCGTGCCAGATCAGTCGATTGACTACATTTTTACCGACCCCCCATTTGGGGAGAACATCTACTACGCAGATCTGAACATCCTTGCAGAGTCCTGGCATAGCGTTTCAACAGATGTCGAGCCGGAGGCAATTGTTGACAGGGTAAGGCAAAAAGGAGTTCCTGAGTATCAGCACCTAATGCGTGATTGCTTTTCAGAGTACTACCGAGTTCTAAAACCTGGGCGTTGGATGACGGTTGTTTTTTCTAATAGCCGGGCTTCTGTGTGGAATGCCATTCAGGTCGCTCTGCAACAGGTTGGATTTGTGGTGGCAGAAGTTACGGCCCTGGACAAAGTGCAAGGCAGCTTCCAACAGGTTGTTTCGCCCAACGCGGTTAAGCAGGATCTCGTGATTTCAGCCTACAAACCTAATGGGGGATTGGAAGATAGGCTGAATAGGAGGGGCGCAAATGCCGACTCAGCTTGGGACTTTGTCCAAACACACCTTAGCCAACTACCCGTCGTCAAGGTAACGACAGGTTTTCCGCAGGAGTTACTGAATATCGTCGAGCGCGATCCGCGTCGGATCTATGACCGGATGGCATCCTGGTTTATTCGACATGGCACGATGGTGCCGATTTCTACGCCTGAATTCCTGGAGGAGCTTCCAGTTCGCTTCCGTCAAGCGGATGGCATGGTGTTCCTGCCGGAGCAGTTGATCGAGTACGAGAAGGCGCGAGCGCGCATTCCGCAAGTGGCGCAAGCAGAGCTGTTTGTTTCTGACGAGCGCAGCGCAATCGACTGGCTGACGAACTTCTTGCTCAAGCGTCCGTCAACCCGCTCAGAAATCCATCCGGAGTACATCCCGCAAATCGGTGCGGCCAAACGCAAGGGCGAGATCATTCCAGAGCTGGACCATCTGCTGGAAGACAACTTCCTGCAGTATGACGGTAGTGGCGATGTGCCGAGCCAGATCCACAGCTACCTTTCAACCAATCACAAAGACCTGCGCGGCCTCGCAAAGAACCACCCTGCATTGGTGGCCAAGGCCAAGGACCGCTGGTACGTACCCGACCCGAACAAGGCTCAGGACTTGGAGAAGAAGCGCGAGAAGTCGCTGCTTAAGGAGTTCGAGGCTTACAAGGCATTTACGGGTCGCAAGATCAAGGAATCTCGCCTTGAAGTTCTGCGCGCTGGATTCCGGTCGGCATGGGGTAGCAAGGACTACGGCACGATCATCAGCGTCGCCAACAAGCTGCCCGAAGAGACACTGCAAGAAGACGAGAAGCTCCTGCTCTGGTACGACCAGGCGCTCACGCGCACGGAGGCCGGGGCCTGATGGCGGAGAGCGGCCACTCTCTGGTTGGGCACGCCGTAGGCGCGTGGTGCTGGCACGCGCGGCATTCCGCGCCCTGCCGCGTGGTGGACAGGCAGGACATGTGGGGCGAAACCGCCTACCGCGTGTGGCTACCCACCAAGGACGCGGTGGTGCGCGCGCGCTCCCAGGACTTGGCCCTTCTCGACAGCATCCAGCCCACCGTCGAGCACATCCTCCACACGGCAGCAGCGGCCAAACTGCTGGACGCCTTGGAGGACAACCTGCTGCTGGCGCCCATCCAGTCCAGTGTGGTCCCGTTGCCGCACCAGCTCTATGCGCTCAACCGCGCGATGAGCCAGCACCGCATTCGCTACCTGCTGGCGGACGAGGTGGGTCTTGGCAAGACGATCGAGGCCGGCTTGATCCTGCGCGAACTGAAGCTGCGTGGCATGGCCAAGCGCGTGCTGGTGGTGGCGCCCAAGGGGCTGGTGCGCCAGTGGCAGGCTGAGTTGCGCCTGCACTTCGGGGAGAAACTGCAGTTCGTCGATCCGGCCGAACTGGCCGCCTTCCGGCAGTGGCGCAACGACGAAGAGAACCTCTGGCGATTGCACGACCAGGTGATCTGCTCATTGGACTCGGTCAAGCCGATCGAAGGCCGAAAGGGCTGGAGCCTGGAGCAGCTGAACAACTACAACCGCGAGCGCTTCGAAGACCTGATTTCGGCGTCTTGGGATCTGGTGATCATCGACGAGTCGCACCGCATGGGCGGCAGCACCGACCAGGTTGCACGCTACAAGCTGGGGGCTGCGCTGGCCGAAGCGGCGCCCTACCTGCTGCTGCTGTCGGCCACGCCGCACCAGGGCAAGACCGACCAGTTCCTGCGGCTGATGCAGTTGATTGACCGGGACTCGTTCCCGGATGAAGGCAGCGTCAGCCGAGATCGCGTGCGGCCGTTCGTCATACGCACTGAAAAGCGCAATGCGATCGATGCGGAGGGCCAGCCGCTGTTCAAGCCCCGGCTCACCCGTCTCCAGGCCGTGGCGTGGCAAGACCGGCACGGTGCGCAGCAGCGGCTGTACGAGGCGGTCACCGACTACGTGCGCCATGGCTACAACCAGGCACTGGCGGCCAAGCAGCGGCACATCGGTTTCTTGATGATCTTGATGCAGCGGCTGGTGACGTCCAGCACGGCGGCGATTCGAACCACGCTGGAGAAGCGGCAGGCGTTGCTCAACGAGCCCCAGCCGCAGGCATCGCTGTTCGACTCGACCGAGATGGACGAGTGGGCCGAGCTGGACGGCCAGAGCCAGGTGGACATCGCGGTGCAGACCTCGGGCTGGGCACAGGAGAAAGCCGAGGTCGACCTGCTGCTGAACCTGGCCCGGGAAACCGAAGCCCAGGGCACCGACGCGAAGGCCGAAGCCTTGCTCGAGCTGATCTACAAGCTGCAGCAGGAAGAGAACGACCCGACCATGAAGGTCTTGATCTTCACGGAGTTCGTGCCGACGCAGGCCATGCTGGCGGGCTTCTTGGAAAGCCGTGGCTTTTCTGTGGCCCTGCTCAACGGCAGCATGGATCTGGATACCCGCACCAAGGCGCAGCAGGCCTTCTCGCAAGACGTTCGGGTTCTGGTCTCGACTGACGCTGGCGGTGAGGGCCTGAACCTGCAGTTCTGCCATGTCATCGTCAACTTCGACATGCCGTGGAACCCGATGCGCATCGAGCAGCGCATTGGCCGCGTGGACCGTATCGGCCAACGCCATGTGGTGCGGGCCATCAACTTCGTTCTCGAAGACACGGTGGAGCACCGCGTCCGCCAGGTACTGGAGACCAAGCTCGAAGTCATCGCCCAGGAATTCGGCGTGGACAAGGCCTCGGACGTGATGGACTCGGTCGAGGCAGAAGCGATGTTCGACGAGGTGTTCGTGCAGGGCCTGCAAGACCCTGGCTCGATCGACAAAGCGTGCGACGCCGTGATCAATCAGGTGCGCGACAAGGTCGCCGACGAGCGCAAGAACAGCGACCTGCTGGCGGATGCCCACGCGCTGGATGCCATTGAGGCTCGCAAATGGCGCGACCACCCGGCGCAGTTTTGGCTGGAGCGCGCCATCACCTCCGGATTGCCGGCACGTGGCGGCAGCGCCCTGAAAACCGGTGACGCATGGCGCGTGAAATGGGTGGACGGCAGCGAGTCCACGAAAGTCTGCTTTGACGCCAGGACGGCGGAACAGAACCCGGACTTGGAATGGGTCACCTTGGAGGACCCACGCGCCAGAGCGGTGATCAGCGAGCTGTCACGTTGCGTTGCTGGGCAGCCCTTGCCGGTAGTCAAGATCGCCGGCCTGCCTGAAGCTGTACAGGGTGTCTGGTCACTGTGGGAAATCAGCCTGTCCGCTGAAGGCCTCAACCGAAAGCGCTTCCTGCCCATCTTCGCAACAGACGACGGGCGGACCTTTGTGCCCACGGCGAAGCGCATCTGGGACCTGCTGTTGACGGAAGTCATCGAGATCACCGGCGCCACCACCACCGAGCAAGCGGTGCTGTGGTTCGATGCCTCCATGACGGCAGCCAAGACGCAAGGCGAGCGCCTGTTTTCCGAACTGCTCGGGGAGCACCGTTTACGGCTGAAGGAAGAGCGGGAGCGGGCCAAGTACGCCTACGACGCTCGCTATCAGGCCATCGGCAGAATTGGCTTGCCTGCTGTTCGCGAGCATCGCCGCAAGCGGCTGAATGCCGAGCACCAGGCACGGATGGCAGCTTTGGATGACGCCGAGGCCAGCGTGCCGGATCTCAACGCCGTGATGATGCTTCGGGTGGGGCCGGTATGAGCCCGTGGATTGATCGCATCCTCAAGGAGTTTCCGGCAGACCTGTCTCGCCTGTGGATCGCCGCCGACCCCGACGATGTGCTGCTGGATGAGCAGGTGCTGTCAGGCCTGCGGGAACGAGGCTTTGAGGTGTTGCCGTTCGAGGACTCGGTCGCGTTTCGCGCCGAGTACGAGGATCGGTACCGGAGCGCCTGGGACCGTGGTGAAGCGGCGCCTGCCAAGGCCCTGGTGTTGCACCTGCGTGGCACCAACGTCAGCGATTTGCCCTGGGACTACCTGAAGCAAGCACGCAGGGTCAGTCTGAGCCTTGCCAATCTGTTCCCCAGGCTCAGCTATCCCGTCGTTCGACAGATCGGCGCAGAGAACCTAGAAGCGCTGTTCGCTGCGCAATCGAAGCATGCGTCGCAGGCCTTGGGCGAGTCAGCGACCAAAGAGTTCGTCCTGACCCACATCTTCAAGATCAGTCCGCACCTGATTTCGCGCCCCGAGGACCTGTGGCACGTGCTGCTGAAGCTGCACTACCGCGAATCCGGTCTGCCGTTGGTCTTGGCGGCCCATGTTGCGCATGTGCTTGGCGATCACGCGGCGTTCAAGGATCTGCCGATCAGCGAGCTATTCGCATCGAAGAGCACGTTGCTACGCGTCGTGCAGGACGCTTGGTACCGCTACCTATCACGCCTTGGGTTGACGGGCACACGCTCCGGTGAACCCACGCCGGCCGATTTCTTGGCCAAGGCCGACGTGCCGTTTGAGCATCCGGATGTTCGGGTGCTGGTGGACTCGATGTTCCTGGACGGACTGCTTCACCCGCTCGCCGTTCAGGGCGCTGCTGTCAGCATTCCTGAGTGGGCGAAGGTGGGCATCGTCCAAGACCCACTCGCACTGAGGAACCTCGTCGCCGAAGGCATCAAGGGCATTCTTCAGTCGCTGCCAACGCTGGAATCGTCCTACCGAGACTGGGCCAACTTGTCCCGCCGGTTTGGCGAGGTGCTTGCCCGGTTTCATGCCTTGGACACGGTGCGCGCCGAAGGGCTGAAGACCGCAATTGCAGAGCTGCAAGCCACCACCGACGAGCGTCTGCGGCAATGGGTGACCAAGCACTATGCCGGCCTGCCTTCGCTGCCTGTCGCCAAGGGGCCGGTCATGGTGCACCACGTGCCGCGCTTTCTCTCGATGCGGCGTGGTGCAGGCGAGGCCAAGATTGCTCTCCTGGTGTTCGACGGACTGGCCGTGGACCAATGGGTGCAGATCCGCGAAGCCCTGGCCAAGCGAGCGCCCAAGCTCGGGTTCGAGGAAAGCGCGTGCTTTGCCTGGCTTCCGACGCTGACATCGGTATCCCGGCAGGCGTTGTTCTCCGGACTCAAACCACGAGAGTTCGCCGACACGATCGAGTCCACCTCGCCGGAGCCGACCCAATGGTCGCGCTTTTGGCAAGACCAGGGTCTGCGCGCCAATGAGGTCATGTACCGCAAGGGCATCAAGCGAGCGGATCAGCTGGCAGAACTGGGTGCGGCCATTTCAGCGCCATCGATCAGGGTTGCGGGCATGGTGGTCGACACGGTCGATGAGATCGTGCACGGCGCCGTGTTGGGCAAGCGCGGCATCGCCACCCAGATCGAGAGCTGGTGTGAGAGCGGCTTCGTTGACCAACTGTTTTCGCTGCTGCTCGACAAGGGCTTCCACGTCTACCTGACCGCCGACCACGGCAATGTGGAAGCGGTCGGCCAGGGCCGGCCCAACCAGGGTGTGGCTCCCGAACTGCGTGGTGAGCGCGTCCGGACTTACCGCAGCGAGACCCTGGCGTCCGAGTCGGCAGCTGCGAATCCGAACACCTACCGTCTTGATGTCGCTGGACTACCGGCGAACTTCATGACCTTATTTGCCGGTGGACGCGGGGCCTTCATGCAACAAGGAGAACCGGCCGTCGTCCATGGCGGCATCTCGGTCGAAGAGCTGTTGGTGCCTTTCGTCAAGATTAGTTATGTGAGTTGAACTGAATGATTCCGACAGCCCCTCAAATTGGCTTCGACCGGTTCATCCAGCTGGATTGGGTGGCTGCTGCGCTGCAGGTGCGCGCAGGTGTGGCCAGTCTCGATGAGCTGAATGAACTGCTGGATGCCGCCGGCCTTGGAAACGAGGCCAAGGTCAAGACACGCACGAAGCTGAATGCGTTGGTGCTGGAGCCCCGAGCCGACTTGGTGGACTTCATTGATCGCGGCATTGGTCTATTTGCCGACGCCAAACCCCAACAGGATGCTGCCTGCTTCGCCTGGGGAGCGGCCCTCGCCGCGTACCCGTACTTCGGAAAGGTCGCCGAGTTCACGGGCAGGTTGACCGCCATGCAAGGCGACTGCTCGATGCCGGAGGTACACCGGCGAATGAGCGAGCTGTATGGCGAACGGGGCAACATCAAGACGGCTACCCGCGCTGTCATTCAGACGCAAGTGGACTGGGGCGCAATACGTCGCGTCACCAAAGGCAATCGCATTGAACGATTGGCGCCGAAGCCGGTGGCAGATCCGATAAAGGTTTCGTGGCTCATCGAGGCGGCTCTTCGCTTCCACGGCAAAGCCATGGCGCTCGCCACGCTGCAATCCACGGCAGCGCTCTATCCGTTTTCGTTCGACCAACCTCTCGGCTATGTGGTGTCGAACAGCCCAGCGTTGGAGCTGCGATCGGAAGGCCCCAGCAACCAGTTTGTCGCGCTGCACAGTGCGCCGTGAGACTACGCATATCCGATCCGAAGGCCGCAAGCGCTTCACCATCGCGCACGAGTTCGGTCACTACATCCTGCACCGCCGCATCCAGGATCGGTTCGAGTGCGGCGGCGACGACATCGAGACCGGTGACGGCAACGAGCGAGACATCGAAGCTGAGGCCGACAAGTTCGCGTCCACCTTGCTGATGCCGCTTGACGACTTCAGGAAGCAGGTCGATGGCCAACCCGTCAACTTTGACCTGCTGGGGCACTGCGCCGAACGCTACGGCGTCTCCCTGACCGCTGCCGCGCTGCGCTGGACGGAAATCGCCGAGAAGCGCGCCGTCCTCGTGGCCAGCCGTGATGACCACCTCCTGTGGTCGAAGTCGAATCAGGCCGCCTTCAAGTCAGGCGCCTACTTCGCAACGCGAAAGAACACCATCGAGCTGCCGCAGGACGCCCTGGCGCACAGCAACAACCTCTTGGATGTTGGTGCGCAGTCCCATTCGACGCGGGCGCAGGCCTGGTTCCCGCGCGAGCCAGCGTCCATGCCACTGACCGAAATGACCATGGTCGCGGGCCAGTACGACTACTCGCTGACGCTTCTGCTCATGCCCGACGCTGAGTGGCAGCGGCCACAGCATGATGATGGCGAGCCCGAGGAAGACACCTTCGATCGTTTCATCCGCAACGGCCAGCATCCCGTCCGGTAGTTCATGGCCGATCGATCATGACCACGCACAAGTGGCAGTTCGCCTCCCGCTTCCGCCGTCACGCCTTCGGCTGGCGATCAGACACACCGATCCAGCGCATCAAAGAAGCACTCGCTGAAATCAAGGCAGCCGCACGCAAGGACCCAGTGCTCGCGGCCGAGGGCGCCGTGACGTTGCTAGAGAAGCTGTCGCCAGCGCTGGAGCAGGTCGACAGCTCTTCCGGAGCCCTGGGCACCGCGGTGAACCGAGCTATCGACACCCTGGTGCCCATCATCGCCAAGGCTGATGTCGATCGGCGCGTTCGGCAGCGATGGCTGGAACGTCTATGGCAAGCCCTGCAAGACGATGAGATCCCCTACATCGAATCTCTCGGCGAGCACTGGGGCGAGCTGTGTGGCGCCCCGGAACTGGCGGTGGTGTGGGTCGATGAATTTCTGCCTTTTGTCGAACACGTCTGGAGCCCTCGATCCACCGGTCACGGGTTCTTCAAGGGGACGAGTGCATGCCTTGCGTCGCTGTATGCCGCTGATCGCCACGATCAACTGCTCGCGCTGCTGGAGCGGGCGCCATTCAAGTGGTGGCACGACCGCAAGTGGGGCGTCAAAGCACTGGTGGCGACGGGCAAGAAGGCGGAGGCGATTCGTTACGCCGAGCAATCGCGCGGCCTGAACGATCCGAGCTGGCAGATCGCCGAGGCTTGCGAGGACATCCTGCTGTCGTCGGGACTGGCCGACGATGCATACCGGCGCTACGCGATCGAAGCCAACCAAGGTACGACCAACCTGGCCACCTTCCGGGCCATCGCGAAGTACCCGAGCACGCCACCAGAGCAGATCTTGCGCGACTTGGTGGCCAGCACGCCCGGCGCCGAAGGCAAGTGGTTCGCGGCCGCCAAGGATGCCGGACTGTTCAACGTCGCTATCGAGCTGGCGACCACCAGCCCTACCGATCCGCGCACGCTGGCCCGAGCAGCCAGAGACTTTGCCGAGAGCCAGCCTGAGTTCGCGGTCGCTGCCGGCCTTGCTTCGCTGCGGTGGATCTCGCTCGGGCACGGCTTCGAAATCACCGGTACCGATGTGCTCGACGCCTACTCGGCCGTCATGAAGGCGGCATCAGCGGCAAGCGTGGACGCGCAGCAGATCAAGACTCGGATCAGGGAACTGCTGACGTCAACGCCCACCGGCAACCAGCTCATGAAGACCGTCCTGGCCCATCACCTGGCCACCTGATTCGGTCTCGTTTTCGCAGGAGCCAGCGCCAGCACGCAGGCGCTCGAAACTCCCTCATGGTGTCGGTGAGGGGTCGTCCGGAGAATTTCGCCATTCAAGCGAGTTTGATGGACAGGACCGATACCGATGCATGAAATCAACCAAGTACCCCCCGACCGGATGACCCCCGAGCAGCGTCGGCGCGAGATCGCGTCGTTGCTCGCAAATGGGCTCGTCCGCCTTCGCAGCGCCGACTCTCGCCCGTCCGCAAGACGGACTTCGGAGAGCGAGTTTCAGCTTGGCTTTTCTGGCCACCAGCGCGTTCATTCAGACCCCGCCAACAACACAGAAACGGAGTCCTGATGAGCACGCCCGCCAAGGCCAACACCGACAAGTTCACCGCGCCACCATCGATAGCCTCACAGATCGCACGATTGCCCGAGCTGCCCATGCCGGAAATCAAAGCGCTCTGGCAGA
Organism: Gammaproteobacteria bacterium; assembly: GCA_003485715.1. Classification (GTDB taxonomy): domain Bacteria; phylum Pseudomonadota; class Gammaproteobacteria; order UBA7966; family UBA7966; genus UBA7966. The sequence continues at coordinate 8,433 of DNIF01000177.1, read as the reverse complement.
GGCTCTTCGGTGACGACACGCCCACCCACAACCGCCAGTTCCTGGAGCGGCGCATTGCCTACCGCCTGCAGGAGGTGGAGTTCCGCAAGATCGACGCCAACCTGCTGGAGCGCAACAAACGCCGCATCGCATCCTTGGTCGAGACCGGCAAGGTCAAGAAGCGCGACCGCGACTACCGGCCAGCAGCGGGCACTGTGCTGACCCGCGAGTACCAGGGCGTCGAGCACCGCGTGATCGTGACCCAGGACGGCCAGTACGACTTCCAAGGCCGGATGTACCCGAGCCTGTCGATGATCGCCCGGGAGATCACCGGCACGCGGTGGTCCGGGCCCCTGTTCTTCGGGCTCAAGGCACCAGCCACTCCCAAGACAACGGCGAAGAAGGGAGCCCGGCGATGAGCGAAGTCCTGAAGCGCCGCATGCGCTGCGCCGTGTACACGCGCAAGTCCACCGACGAGGGGTTGGACCAGGAATACAACTCGATCGACGCCCAGCGCGATGCGGGGCATGCCTACATCGCCAGCCAGCGCGCCGAGGGTTGGATTCCGGTCGCAGATGATTACGACGATCCGGCCTTCTCGGGCGGCAACATGGAACGCCCGGCGCTGCGACGCTTGATGGCCGACATCGAGGCCGGGAAGATTGATGTCGTCGTCATCTACAAGATCGACCGACTGACGCGCAGCCTCGCGGACTTCTCCAAGATGGTCGAGGTGTTCGAGCGCTACGGCGTGTCCTTCGTATCGGTCACCCAGCAGTTCAACACCACCACGTCGATGGGGCGACTGATGTTGAACATCCTGCTGTCCTTCGCACAGTTCGAGCGCGAGGTCACCGGCGAGCGCATCCGCGACAAGATCGCCGCCAGCAAGCGCAAGGGCATGTGGATGGGCGGTGTGCCTCCCCTCGGATACGACGTCGAGAACCGCCGACTGGTGCCCAACGAACGCGAGGCCAAGCTCATCCGGCACATCTTCGAACGCTTCGTTGAACTGGGCTCCGGGACAATGCTGGTCAAGGAACTGAAGCTCGACGGCGTGACGTCCAAGGCGTGGACCACGCAGGACGGCAAGACCCGCGATGGCAAGCCGATCGACAAGGGGCTGATCTACAAGCTGCTCAACAACCGAACCTACCTGGGCGAGCTGCGCCACAAGGAGCAGTGGTACCAGGCCGAGCATCCACCGATCATCGACCGCGAGTTGTGGGACCAGGTGCACGCCATCCTCGCCACCAACGGTCGCGTCCGCGGCAACGCGACACGGGCGACCGTGCCGTACCTGCTCAAGGGCATCGTGTTCGGCAACGACGGTCGCGCCTTGTCGCCGTTCCACACGACCAAGAAAAACGGCCGCCGCTACCGCTACTACGTGCCGCAGCGCGAGAACAAGGAGCACGCGGGCGCGTCTGGGCTGCCACGGCTGCCGGCCGCAGAGCTTGAGTCCGCCGTGCTGGACCAACTGCGCGCGGTCCTGCGATCCCCGGGTCTCCTGGGCGACGTCCTGCCACGCGCGATCGAACTCGACCCCAGCCTCGACGAGGCCAAGGTAACAGTCGCCATGACGCGGCTCGACACCATTTGGGACCAGCTCTTCCCAGCCGAGCAGACGCGCATCGTCAAGCTGCTGGTCGAGAAGGTGATCGTGTCGCCCAACGACCTGGAAGTGAGGCTGCGCGCCAACGGCATCGAGCGCCTGGTGCTGGAACTGCAGCCAGCCGGAGCGGCCCAGCCCGAGGAGGCATTGGCATGAGCGAGATCCGCATCCAGAGGACAGGCGAGCCCGACGTCATCGAGGCCAGCGATGGACGGCTGACCTTGTCGGTGCCGATCCAGATCAAGCGGCGCAGCGGGCGGAAGTTGGTCACGCTGCCGATCGACCCTGAGACAGGCGAACCAGCCAAGGCCAGGCCCTGGGACACGGCCACCACGCCGTTGCAGCTCGCACTGGCCAGGGGTCACCGCTGGCTGGCCATGCTGGAGTCGGGCGAGGCCAAGTCCCTCAAGGAGATCGCCGCCCGGGAAGGGATCGACAACAGCTACGTGAGCCGGATGGTCAACCTGACCACGCTGGCGCCGGACATCGTGGCCGGCATCCTCGACGACGCCCTGCCCAACCACGTCACGCTCTTTGACCTGGCGGTGGATCCGCCAGCGCTGTGGGATGACCAGCGCGCCCGGCTCAGGTAGGCGCGCGAGGGCCCGCTGGGTGGGATCTGCCCGTTTCTGTGACCGGCGTTGTCCCCTCCGGGTAGGCAATGACGCAATCCAACCGCTTGAACCGTCCGCGCGTAACCCGTTGATTCCAAAGGAAGCCAGGCAGACTCCCTGCGGACTTCGGGCCATTCGCGGAGAGCGAGGCCGGGGAGAAGAATGGCCAGGAGAGAGCGAATGGCGGCCGAGAACGGGCCAGACGGCCAGACGGCGAAGTCCGCAGCTATCCGCATGAACCCGCGCAAACACGCGGGAACTGTCGCTATCGGACGAGAAAAAACCCCAACCGAGAACGGTTGGGGTTTCATTATTGGTGGAGGCGGCGGGAATCGAACCCGCGTCCGAAAGCCCTCTGCCCTTGGTTCTACATGCTTAGCCGGCTCTACGCTTTGACGCCATACCCCCCGAGCGGCAGGGTGACTACGACGCGAGCCCGTAGGTTTTGACGCTCAAGCTCCGGGCTGGCTCAAGCGCGATTCCGTGTTCGGGTGACCCCCGATTCGGCGCGCACGGACACGGCACCGGTCGGAGGCTGACCGCCTTAAGCGGCCAGGGAGTAAGTTTCGTCGTTGGCGACTAACTTTTTTGCAGCTGGATTAACGAGGTGCTCTGCCCCTCGGCATGCCCCTTAGGTTTCGCGACCCCCGTCGAAGCCAGGTCGCCCCCAATGGATACAGCCACAGAGCATAGCCTGCGGCGAAGGTTCCGGCCATGTGTTTGTTGTGTGGGTGGCGAAGCCGTGTCCGGCGCCCAGGACGCTCGCCCGCGCCGGCGTGCTGCCTCGCTCAGACGGCCTTCTTCATCAGCCGGCCCTTCTCGCGCTGCCAGTCACGCTCACGCTCGGTCTCTCGCTTGTCGTGCGCCTTCTTGCCCTTGGCCAGGGCGATCTCGAGCTTCGCCCGCCCGCCCTTCCAGTACATGGCCGTGGCCACGAGCGTGTAGCCCTTGCGCTCCACAGCACCGATGAGACGTGACAACTCGTGCTGATGCAGCAGCAGCTTTCGCGTGCGCTGTGCCTCCGGGACGATGTGCGTGCTGGCGGTCGGCAGCGGATCGATGAGGGCACCGAAGAGGAAGGCCTCAGCGTCCTTGATCACCACGTAGGCGTCGCGCAGTTGCACCTTGCCGGCCCGCAGCGACTTCACCTCCCAGCCTTGCAGCACGAGGCCCGCCTCGAAGCGGTCCTCGAGGGAGTAGTCGAAGCGGGACTTGCGATTGAGGGCGATGGTCCCGCTGGCGCTGGTGCCCTTGCCCTTCTTGTCAGCCTTGGCCATGACACCCATGTGCGTGCCGGGGCAGGCCAGCATGGCCCACCGAAAGCGGCAGAGGCTAGCACGATGCGGACCGTCAACGTGTGCACAGACACCGCCAGTGATCGGCATCAGGACCGCACGGGGCCGGAACCTGGCCGGCTGCGGTCACGCCCCTGACCAAGCCCGGGCCGGTGCTATCCTGCGCGGCCGTCCAGCCCATCAACCAGTCCAAGATGCCCCGACTGCAACGCAGCGCCACCGTCCCCTGGGACGCGGCGCAGATGTACGCCCTGGTGAACGACGTTCGCCACTATCCCGAGTTCTTCCCCTGGTGCCGCGGTGCGGAAATTGTGTCCGAGTCCCGCGAGGAACTGGTCGCGCGCATCACGCTGGCCAAGGGCCCGGTGCGCTTCCGGCTCACCACCCGCAACGTGATGCGCCCCGACGAGGAGATCCGGATCGGTCTCGTGGAGGGGCCATTCCGCCATTTCGCCGGCCGCTGGTGCTTCGAGCCGTTGCCCGAAGGCGGCTCGCGGGTGAGCTTCGACATCGACTTCGAGATCTCCCTCGGGGGCCTGCTCGGCATGGCCGTGGGCCGGTTGTTCGACGAGATCGCTGGATCGCTGGTGGACGCCTACGTGCGGCGCGCCGGACAGGTCTATGGCCGGCCCTGAGCGGATCCGGGTGACGGTGGTACACGCCGCGCCCCCGGTCCCCTTCCTGCGCGAACTGGCCGTCCCGGCGGGGACCAGCCTGCGCCAGGCCATCGAGCGTTCGGGGCTGCTCGACCAGCATCCGCACTGGCGAATCGAGGCGCTCGCGGTGGGAGTGTGGGGTCGGGCGCGCGCGCTCGAACAACTGCTTGCGGACGGTGACCGCGTGGAGATCTACCGCCCGCTCACCTGCGATCCGCGCCAGGCGCGCCGCGACCGCGCTGGCGATTGAGGGCGATGCGCACTCAGCGCGCGCCGCCCCCGGTCGCGCTATCCGGTCGCGCGCCCTCCTCTCCGATGGCCTCGACCTCCACCTCGATGCCACCCATGCGTCGCTGCACACAGGCCGCGAAGCCGTCATCGCCGCCGATGGTGCCGGGTCGAGCGGCCGCAATGCGGTAGCCGATGCGCTCGCGGCGCTCGCCGCGACAGGCCTCGATGGCCTGGAGGTAGCGGTCCTCGCCCACGTCCACCGCGATCCCGCGGGCCTCGAGACAACTGCGGAAGTCGCCGAGATCCTTGCCGACCGGAATGCGGATCTCGAGTGGCGCCTGGACTCGCGCCTGCTCCGTGTGCACGCCGGTGCCGACATTGATGGTCTGGACGCGGGCAGCGGCCGCGGCACACTCCGCACGTGCGCGCCGCACGGCGTCGGCATCGGGTCCGTCTGCGCGCACCGCGGGTGCAAACCACACCAGCAACGCCAGCAGTAGGCTGCCGCGAACCTGGGCAGATAACGTCATCGCTGCAGCCATGTCATCGTCCCTCTGGAAGTTGGGGCATTGATGCCAGTGCGGAACCCGGCCGATCGCTCGACTGCGGTGCTGCGTCAATGCCGGGTTTCACGTGCCCCGACGCCGGGCACACGCATACGCAGCAGCGCAAGCATCACGTCGGCACGTTCGGCCACCGTCGCCGCCTCGAGCACCGCCTGTTTGTCGGCTGGCGACAACGGCAACTGCATCCCGAAGAGATCGACCAGCGTGCCGGCATCCATGCGACCCAGCGTGCTGTCGTCGATCGCGAAGCCCTGTGCTGCCAGAGCCGTGCGCGTCGATTCCAGGAAGGCTGCCGCATCGAGACCGGTGATCGCCGACGGCGCCTCCAGATCCTGAATGAAGCGGGACCAGTCCACACGCGCCCTGCGATAGCCGCCTGGTGCCAGTGACTCTTCCTTGATCTCGAAACGACACACACCCTCGAGCGCAAGGAGATAACGACCGTCGTCGCTTTCCTCGAGATGGACGATGCGTCCGGCACAGCCCACCCGGAACAGGCCGTGCTCGGCCGCATCGGCCTGCGGCTGCACCATGCCGAAAAGGCGACAATTGCCCAAGGCATCATCAACCAGGTTGAGGTAGCGTGGCTCGAACACATTGAGCGGCAGTCGGCCGAAGGGCAGTAGCACGGCACCACTCAGCGGGAAGATGGGCAGCGTCTCCGGCAAGCGCTCCGCCGGAATGGAGAATGGGCCTCGTGACATGTTGAACCTCGCTTGACACGGCCAGGCAGCGGAAACCCGGTCACACAGGGAGTCGCCCGCCTCCGTTGGAGTTCCGTACGATGGTGCATTCGCCTGCATGACGACCGCCAGTCAATGCACGCAAGGGCAGCTCCGTCAAGGCTTGCCGTGCGCCGTCGATATCTCTTGCGCACGACTCGCCTCTACCTGTACAACTCGCCGCGGTCAGTGCCCACGCGCATTGCACCATCGCATTTCGCCCGGCAGGAACACACCTGATGAACTCACAACAGCACGACGACCCGCTTCCCCCGGCCTACGTTCCGGACGAAGACGAGGATTACATGAACCCGCGGCAGCTCGCGTGGTTTCGCCAGCGGCTGATCGCATGGCGTGAGGAGTTGGTCGAGGAGTCCCGGCGCACAGTGGATGAGCTGCGTGACGAGGATCGCGATGTCACCGACGAGGCCGAGCGGGCCTCGCGCGAGAGTGAGCACACCCTTGCGCTGAGGACACGCGAGCGTTACCGCAAGCTGATCCCCAAGATCAATGCCGCCCTCGATCGGATCGACGACGGCAGCTACGGCTATTGCGACGAGACCGGCGAGCCCATCGGCGTCAAGCGTCTGCTGGCCCGGCCGATCGCCATCCTTTCGGTCGAGGCGCAGGAGCGCCACGAAAAGCTCAGCCGCCAGCTCGCTGAAGACTGACGGCGGCCGCGGGCGCTCGGCCCTCCCGGATCGACCAACGACGCGGCACCGCCCGCCGCACGCGCCGACGCCACTTTACTCCCACTCGAGTTCCATCCACGCGCGCACGACGTTGCGCGGGTGCACCTCCGGAAAGAGCACCCAGCGAGTCGCCTCCGCCGCAGCGATCCCCGCTGCCGCGTCCTCAGCCACCGCCCCTTCAGCGATGGCCGCGCGCACGCCATCGCGCAAGCCCTCAAGGTATTCACGCAGGCGTTGCACCTCGTGCGGTCCGGCCACGCTCGCGGGCCCGTGGCCAGGCACGACACGCACCACACCCACGCCGGGCAGCGTCTCCAGCAGCGCGAGCCAGCCGAGCAGGCTGCCATCCAGGCTCGGCACGCGCTCCACGAAGAGCAGATCGCCCACAAACAGTGTGCCCGTCGCCGCATCGAAGACCGTCAGATCCTGACCACTGTGCGCGCCCGGATGCGCCTTCAAGAGCAGGCTGCGGCCACCGAGCGGGAGTTCGAGGGTATCGGTCACGCCACGGGACGGCGTGATGACCTGGGCCGCCGCATCCTTGCCGCCCCCGAGTTCGGCGGTGAAGTGCTCGACGAAGAAGGCGCGGCTCGCCGCCACGGCCTCGGCAAGGCCGACATGCCCGACGAACACGGTCTGCGCATCGGCGAAGGCCGCGTTGCCAAGGACATGATCGAAGTGCACGTGAGTGTTGATGACCCAGCACACCGGCAGGGAGGTGAGCCCGGCGATCGCTTGGCGCAAGGCGCGACCAACGGCAACTGAGCCACCTGTGTCGATGACGGCCACGCAGTCCGTGCCGATCACCACCCCCAGATTGGCGATGTCGGCGCGGTCGGGAGATGTCAGCGAATGATGCCCGCCGCGATGCACGTGGACGCCCTCCGCCACTGGCTCGAGGCGGATCACAGGTTCCGCCGGGACGGCGATCGCGACCGCAAGCAGCAGTGAAAGCACTACTCCACTGAGCCCGCGGGCGGGGCCATTCATCGCGTCTGACAGGCGGCGCAGAGGCCACTCATCTCGAGCGTGGTGTGGTCCACACGGAAGCCCAGGCCACGCGCGCGTTCAGCGAGGATCGCCGAGAGCTGCGGATCGTCCATTTCCGCTGCTGCACCACAACCGGTGCAGATCAGAAACTGCCCCCCGTGCGCCTCACCGGGCTCTCCGCAACCGACGAAGGCGTTGAGTGTGGCGACCCGGTGGATGAAGCCTTCCTGCAGCAGGAAATCCAGCGCGCGGTACACGGTGGGGGGAGCCGCGCGGGGATTGTTCTCGCGCAGACGGGCCAGCAAATCGTAGGCCTTGACCGGCTCATGCGAGGCCCAGACGAGCTCGAGGACCCGTCGGCGCAGCGGCGTGAGGCGCTGGCCACGACGACGACATTGCGCGTCGGCCTGCTCGAGGGCGTCGTCCACGCAGTGCGAATGGTTGTGTTCGTGCGCCATGAAGGGTCTGCGCACGGACGATCCGCTGGCCGGTTTGCTCATGCCACTCTCGGAAGTAGTCTCGGGGGATTTCTGTCAGCGACTGGGGGCCGACCGCAGCCGCGCGAGGGCCAGACCAAGCAGATAGAGCGTGGCAGCAACGATGACGATGCTCGCACCGCTCGGCCAGTCGAACTGCCATGACAGACCAATGCCGAGTGTAGTGCAGAGCCCCGCGATCAGGCAGGCAAGCACGGCCATCGACAGCAACCGATCGGTGAAGCGGCGGGCGATGGCGGCCGGCAAGGCGAGCAGCGCCACCACCAGCACGAGACCGACCACCCGCGCCAGCAGAACGGCCGTCAGGGCCAGCACCACGAGCAGCAGCAGTTCGAGGCGCGCGACCGGCAGATCACGCAACTCGGCGAACTCGGGATCGAAGGAGATGGCAGCGAATTCCCGCAGATGGGTGGCAAAGAGCAGCAGCAGGAGCAGGTCCACCACAGCCATCAGCCAGAGATCGGCGGTGCTGACCGTGAGCAGGCTACCGAAGAGATAGTCCGCGAGATCCACGCCGTAGCCCGGGGTACTCGCCACGGCGATGACACCGATGGCCATGCCGGTGGACCACAGGGC
>DNIF01000031.1 GCA_003485715.1 Gammaproteobacteria bacterium | reverse complement strand
AATACACCGCCTACCTGGAACTACTGAACCGGGAAGGCGAGCCATGACGAATCTGGAAGCTGAACCGTGCCATTGACCCTGCCCCAGCTGGAGCGCCACCTCTTCAAAGCCGCCGACATCCTGCGCGGCAAGATGGACGCCTCCGAGTTCAAGGAATACATCTTCGGGATGCTCTTCCTCAAGCGCTGCTCCGACGTGTTCGACCAGCGGCGCGAGGAGGTAATCCGCCTCGAAATGGAAGGCGGCAAGACCGAGGCCGAGGCGCGGCTGTCCGCCGAGAACTCGCGCTGGTACAAGAAGGAAGGCTCGTTCTGGGTGCCGCCCCAGTCGCGCTACGAGACCCTGGTCAACGACGCGCACCAGAACGTCGGCGACTACTTGAACAAGGCGCTCACCGGCATCGAGACGGCCAACACCAGCCTGTACGACGTGCTGGAGCACATCGACTTCACGCGCAAGGTCGGCCAGAGCAAGATCCCCGACATCAAGCTGCGCCAGCTCATCACGCACTTCGGCACCTACCGGCTGCGCAACGAAGACTTCGAGTTCCCCGACCTGCTGGGCGCCGCCTACGAATACCTGATCGGCGAGTTCGCGGACTCAGCCGGCAAGAAGGGCGGTGAGTTCTACACGCCCCGCTCGGTCGTGCGGATGATGGTGCGGCTGATCAAGCCCGAACTGAAGCACGACATCTACGACCCCTGCTGCGGCTCCGGCGGCATGCTGATCGCGGCCAAGGAGTACATCGACGAACACGGCGAGGACGGCCGCAAGGCCAACCTCTTCGGCCAGGAGTTCAACGGCACGGTGTGGTCCATCGCCAAGATGAACATGCTGCTGCACGGCATCAGCACCGCCAACCTGCAGAACGAGGACACCCTGGCCGAGCCGCAGCACGTCGAGGGCGGCGAGCTGATGCACTTCGACCGCGTGCTCACCAATCCGCCGTTTTCGATCCACTGGGGCAACACCGAGAAGAATGCCGACGGCACGCCCGCCTGGGCGCCGAAGTTCCCGGAGCGCTTCCGCTTCGGCCAGGTGCCGCTGGGCGCCAAGAAGGCCGACCTGATGTTCCTGCAGCACATGCTGGCCGTCATCCGCGACGGCGGCATGGTCGCCACCGTGATGCCGCACGGCGTGCTGTTCCGCGGTGGTGAAGAGAAGACCATCCGCGCCGGCATCATCAACGAAGACCTTCTCGAAGCGGTGATCGGCGTCGCGCCCAACCTGTTCTACGGCACGCAGATCCCGGCCGCCATCCTGGTGCTGCGCCAGCAGGTGCAGAACGGCGCCCAGCGCGTCAGCGGCAAGCCCGCCGAGCGCCAGGGCAAGGTGCTGTTCATCAACGCCGACCGCGAGCTCTTTGAAGGTCGGGCGCAGAACTACCTGCTGCCCGAGCACATCGAGAAGATCGTCACCACCTTCGACGAGTTCCGCGCTATCCCGGGCTTCTCGGCCATCGTCGATAACGCCACGCTCAAGGCCAACGACTACAACCTCAACATCCGCCGCTATGCCGACAACGCCCCGCCGCCCGAGCCGCACGACGTGCGCGCCCATCTGGTGGGCGGCGTGCCCAAGGCCGAGGTGGCGGACAAGTCCGCCCTGTTCCATGCCCACGGCTTGAACCCGCTCGATTTGCTTACCGAGCAGGATGCGAAGTACTTCGACTTCAAGCCCGAGCTGACGAAGCGCCAGGACCTCAAGCCCGCCATCGAAGGCAACGACGGCCTGGTCGCCAAGGAAGCTGCCATCCGTGCGGCCTTCGAGCAGTGGTGGCAGGCGCACAGCGCCCGCATCACAGCGCTGGCCGGGCAGATGGACAACGCGGCCAGCCTCGTCGCACTACGCAATGACCTGCTGGCCAGCTTCAGCTCCTCGCTGGAGGCCATCGGCCTGCTCGACCCCTTCCAGGTACGCGGCATCGTCGCCGGCTTCTGGTACCAGACCAAGTACGACTTCCTCACCCTGATGGCGCGCGGCGCCAAAGGCGTGGCCGACGCCTGGCGCACCAGCATCGTCACCGCGCTGGAAGACAAGGCCAGCAAGGAAAGCCCGCTGGAGCACAAGCTCGTCAAGTTCCTGATGAGCGACTTCGTCGGCGCCATCACCGAGCTGGAGGCCAAGAAGGCGGAACTGGACAGCCAGATCAAGGCGGCCAGCCCGAAGGATGCGGAGGGCGAGGAAGGCGAAGCCGCCGAAGCTGCGGACGAGGACGATGACGACGAGAACGCGGTCGACGAAGCCCAGGTCAAGGCGTGGAAGAAGGAACTCGCCGCCGTCAAGAAGCAGCTCAAGGCCAAGAAGGAGAGCTTCGCGGCGCACATCAACACCGCCGTCGATGGCCTGTCCGCCGAGCAGGCCGCCGACCTGCTCCTGACCATTCTGCACAACGACATGCGCGCCATCGTCGAGCGCTACATCACTGCCCAGCGCAAGGCCATCGTCGCCGCGTTCGAGAATTGGTGGGACAAGTACCGCGTGACGCTGACCGAAATCGAGGGCAAGCGCGATACGGCCGCCCAGGCGCTGCAAGCGTTCCTAAAGGGGCTGCGCTATGCCTGATGTGGCGATCTCTGACCTTGCCGACGTCAATCCCCCGGCCCGAATTCCCAAAGGCGTGACTGGGGGGAGTGCCGTCTCGTTCATTCCGATGACCGACGTCTCCGAATCGGGGCGCTGGACATTCAGGCAATCTCGGCCACTGAGATCGGTCACCGCTGGATTCACGGCATTTGAGGAAGGCGACGTACTCGTTGCAAAGATCACGCCGTGCTTGGAGAACGGCAAAGGGGCTCATGCTGTTGGCCTTGAGAACGGCATCGGCTTCGGAAGTACCGAGTTCCACGTGTTGCGTGCCCGTTCGGGAAATGAGCCGCGATTTGTGTTCCACCTGACCCAGTGGAGGCGGTTTCGCCGCGCAGCTGAAGGGCAAATGGTTGGCTCGGCAGGGCAGCAGCGCGTCCCGCGGGCCTTCTTCGATGAGTTCCTTGTCAGTGACTTCAGCGCAGATCAGCAAGCACGTATCGCGCAGATCCTCGACACACTCGACACGGCCATCCACGAAACCGAGGCGATCGTCGCCAAGCTCAAGACCGTCAAGCGGGGGCTGCTGCACGATCTGCTGACGCGCGGCATCGACGCCGACGGCGAACTGCGCCCGCCGCAGGCCGAGGCGCCGCATCTGTACAAGCCGTCGCCGCTGGGGTGGATTCCGAAGCAATGGCAGGTCGGGAACGTTGCGACTATGACCGATATTCTCGACAGTCTGCGAGTGCCTGTGAATGAGGCGGAGAGATCGAAACGTCCGGGCGACGTGCCCTACTACGGAGCCAATGGGCAGCAGGGCTGGATTGATCGTCCACTCTTTAACGAGTCCCTGATTCTCTTAGCGGAGGATGGAGGAAACTTCGATGACTTCGCCTTTCGCCCCATCGCATATCGAATTGATGGCCCGTCGTGGATCAACAACCACGCCCACATACTGCGGGCAAAGACACACTGCTCACAGGCGTTCGTGTTTTTCTCTTTAGTGCATCGAGACATCCGCAGGTACATCTCCGGAGGGACCCGAACAAAACTGACGGCGAAGGAACTGAAGTCAATCGAACTGACTTGTCCACGACAGAGCGAGCAGGCAGAGATCGCACAGCGGCTGGAATCGGTCGAAACGCGGTTGCGAGATGAACTGCAATCCAGGGAAAAGCTAACCCGAGAGAAGGCCGGCCTCATGGACGATCTCCTCACTGGCCGCGTCCGCGTGACGCCCCTGCTGGCCGCCGAATCCGAAGGGAGCGTCTGATCATGCGCCTGCTGCACTACATCGAGATCGAGAACTTCAAGCGCTTCGGCGACAAGCAGCGCATCGAGCTGGACCACCCGGCCGTGCTGATCGGCCCCAACAACTGCGGCAAGACCAGCGCCATCCAGGCGCTGGCGCTGTGGTCGCAGGCGGTGCGCACCTGGTACGACGTGCGCAAGGATTCCTCCGCCAAGGAGCGCACGGCCACCTCGCTGAACCGCCTGAACATCGTGGCGGTGCCGGTGACCCGCACTCGCTTGTTCTGGCACAACACCCGCGTGCAGAAAGTGCCGCTGACCATCACCATGGGCGTGGAGTTCAGAGGCAAGGTCGAGCCCTTGACGATGCGCTTCACGCACCGCGGCGACGAACTGGTGTATTGCACGCCGGCCGAGGCCGTGATGGGCAACACCGAACTGATTGCCTATTGCGCCAGCCTGAAGGTGGAGCTGCTGTACCCGATGTCCGGGCTGGACACGGAAGAACCCATCCTCCAGCCCGGCCGGGTGGACGTGTTGCTGGGCCAGGGGCGCACGGCCGATGTGTTGCGCAACCTCTGCCTGGCCGTGGCCAAGACCGCGCTCGACGACTGGGCGCGGGTGGTGCAACTGATGCAGCGGCTGTTCAACATCCAGCTGGGGGCTCCGGAGGAAACCACGCGCGGCAGCGTCACCTTGACCTACCGCCAGCCGGGGGTAAAAGAGCCGCTGGACATTTCGTCGGCCGGCCGCGGCATGCTGCAGATGCTGCTCCTGTTCGCCTATCTGTATTCGCACAAGCGCAGCGTGCTGTTGGTGGACGAGCCGGACGCGCACCTGGAGATCCTGCGGCAAAAGCAGGTATACGTGCTGCTGCGCGACATCGCCAGCAAGAACGATTCGCAGGTGGTGATGGTCACGCACTCCGAGGTGATTCTGGATGAGGCGCTAGACACCAACCTGACCCTGCTGCTGGAAGGCCGCGCTGACGACCTCGCCAGAAAGCACGACATCCGAAACAGTCTCAAGCACTTCGGCGCCGACCACTACGTGAAGGCGCGCGAACGCGGCTACGTGCTATACGTGGAAGGCGGTACCGACGTGGACATGCTGCGCGGGCTGGCCGAGCGGCTGCAACACCCGGTGGCTGCCCTTTGGGACGAACGCATCAACAGCTTCTATGTGCAGAACAACTACCCGCTGCAGGACCTGGATGCCGAACTGGAGCGCGTGGAAGGCGGCTTCGGGCTGACGCCACGCGACCACTTCAACGGGCTACGCAGGCTGCTGCCCGACCTGAAGGGCCTGGCCATCCTGGACAACGACGGCCAGAACCGGCAAGACCGCGACGACGGCGCGCTGCAGATCCGCTACTGGCGCCGCTACGAGGCGGAGAACTACTTCATCACCCCCGACCTGCTGCGCGCCTATGCCTACCGCCAGTACCCGGTCGACGATTTGTTCACCCAACAGGCCCGCTCGAACGTGGACGATGCCCTAGCTGAAACGCTGTGCGACGAGGTGTTCGGCGGCAGCCAGGCGGACTACGACACTTGGGCCGCCTCCTCGGCCGATGCGGCCCGCCTGATCTGGGAGGCCCGCACCGAACGGCGCAAGCTGAGTGCCCTGGCCGAGTCGTTCTTCCGCCGCCTGGCGCAGAGGGTGGGCGGCGCCATGCTGCTCAAGAAGGGCGAGTTGCACCGCCTGATTCCGTACGCCGAGCTCTCCGCCGCCGCCGCGGCCGAGGTGAGGGCAAAGCTGGACCTGTTGCAAACGCTGTTCGAGCCCGCGCGGTGTCGCGCGGAGGTGGAGCAGCGGGGCGCAGACGACGGGGAGCTGAGCTGATGGGCTGGGAACTCGAAGACGTCGAAAGGCCCTTCGTCGCCCAGCTTCAGGCGCTGGGCTGGGTCTACACCGAAGGCAGCCTCGACACCCCGGCGCTCACCGGCCGCAGCAGCTTCACCGAGGTCATCCAGGAAGGCGTGCTGCGTGAGCACCTGCGCGCACTCAACCCTGGCCCCGATGGCCGGCCCTGGCTGGACGAGGCGCGCCTGTCGGAAGCCGTGGCTGCCATCACCCGGCTCGGCACACACAAGCTGATGGAGGCTAACCAAAAGGCCACCGAGCTGCTGATCAAGGGGCTGACCGTCGAAGGCCTACCGGGCTGGGACGGCGGGCGCGGCCAGACGATCCGCTACATCGACTGGGACACGCCGACGAACAACCGCTTCACGGTCGTCAACCAGTACCGCGTCGATTGCCCGCCCGGCTTCAACAGCGGCAAGGCCTTCATCGTGCCCGACCTGGTGCTGCTGGTGAACGGCCTGCCGCTGGTGGTGGTGGAGTGCAAGAGCCCGTCCATCCCCGAGCCGTTGGCCGAGGCCGTGGACCAGCTGCGCCGCTACAGCAACCAGCGCAAGGCCGCCTTCGAGGTCGATGACAACGAGGGCAACGAGGCTCTGTTCGCCACCAACCAGCTGCTGGTTGCCACCAGCTTCGACGAGGCGCGCGTGGCTTGTGTCGGCGCGGCCTTCGAGCACTACGCGCAGTGGAAGACGGTGGTCGGTCCGGACGGCACCGGCAGCGAGATCGAGGTGGCGCAGAGACTGGGCAAGCCTGGCCTGTCGGAGCAGGAGCGCCTGATCGCAGGCCTGCTGGCGCCGGCGCATCTGCTGGACGTGGTGAAGAACTTCCTGCTGTTCATGCAGGTGGGCGGCCAGACCATCAAGTCGGTCTGCCGCTACCAGCAGTATCGGGCGGTGAACCGGGCCATCGCCCGGCTCAAGACCGGCCAGACCCGGCTGCAACATGGCGAGCACGACCAGCGCGGCGGCATCGTCTGGCACACCCAGGGCTCGGGCAAATCGCTCACGATGGTTTTCCTGGTGCGCAAGATGCGTACCGATGCGCAACTGCGGCGCTTCAAGGTCATCGTCGTCACCGACCGCAAGGACCTGCAGACCCAGCTTTCAGTGACGGCCACGCTCACCGGCGAGGTGGTGGAGGTGGCGGACAGCACGGCGGGCGTGAAGACGCTGGCGCGGCGCAAGGGGCCGGGGCTGATCTTCGCCACCATCCAGAAGTACCGCGACGCCGACCCGGCGGGCGATGCGCCGCTGACGGCGGACGACCTGCCCAAGGTAGAAGAGCCGAAGGCCGTCTATGGCAAAGGCGACAAGGCCGGCCAAACGTCCGCAGATCGGTTCGAGGTGCTGAACGAGGATGACAGCATCCTCGTGCTGGTGGACGAGGCCCACCGCACGCAGGCGGGCGACCTGCACGCCAACCTGCTGGCCGGGCTGCCCAACTGCGCGCGCATTGGCTTCACCGGCACGCCGATCATCATGGGCGAGAAGAAGCGCACCCATGAGATCTTCGGCGAGTTCATCGACCGTTACACGATCAAGGAAGCCGAGGCCGACGGCGCCACGGTGCCGGTGCTGTACGAGGGGCGCACCGCCAACGGCGCGATCAAGGACGGCGCCAGCCTGGACGAGCTGTTCGAGGACCTGTTCCGCCAGCACACGCCCGAGGAACTGGAGGCGATCAAGAAGAAGTACGCCACCAAGGGCCACATCTTCGACGCCCCGGCGCTGATCGCGGACAAGGCGCGCGACATCCTGCGCCACTACGTCACCCACATCCTGCCAAACGGCTACAAGGCGCAGGTGGTGGCGTACAGCCGGCTGGCGGCGATCCGCTACTTCGAGGCGCTGAAGACGGCGCGCGACGAGCTGCTGGCCGAGGCTGAAGGCTTGAGCCCGCAGGACAAGGCCCTGGACGACGAGGCCCTGTGCCAGCGGCCCTCGCAGGTGCAGGCCGTGGTGCAGGCCTGGCGCTACCGCGACACGCTGGCGCGCATCGAGTTCGCGCCCATCATCTCGGGCAGCAACAACGACGATCCGGCCTGGAAGACCTGGACCGATGGCACGGCGCACGAGCAACTGATCAAGCGCTTCAAGAAACCGCTGTTCCACGCCGATCCCGCCAAGACCGACCCGCTGGCATTCCTCGTGGTGAAGTCGATGCTGCTCACCGGCTTCGACGCGCCCATCGAGGGCGTGATGTACCTGGACCGGCCGATCCGCGAAGCCGAGCTGCTGCAGGCCATCGCCCGCGTCAACCGCACCGGCTTCGGCAAGCGCTGCGGCATCGTGGTGGACTACTACGGTGTGGCGCAGCACCTGAAGGAAGCCCTCGCCGCATACGCCGACGAGGACGTGGAAGGCGCACTGGCCAGCCTGAAGGACGAGGTGCCGGTGCTGCGCGACCGGCACCTGCGCGTGGTGGACCTGTTCCGCCAGCGGGGCATCGAGTCGCTGGACGATACCGAGGCCTGCGTCGAGGTGCTTGGCAGCGAGAAGCTGCGGGCCGAGTTCGCAGTCAAGCTCAAGGCCTTCCTGGCATCGCTGGACACGGTGCTGCCGCGCCCCGAGGGCCTGCCGTACTCGGGCGACGCGAAGCGGCTGGCCTACATCTACGCGCGGGCGCGCAACCGCTACAAGGACACGCCGGTTCTCGGCAAGGACGTCGGCGCCAAGGTGCGCAAGCTGATCGACGACCACGTGATCTCGCTGGGCATCGACCCCAAGATCCCGCCGATCCAGCTGACCGACGCCGAGTTCGACACACACGTGGCCCGCGCGGCCAGCGACCGCGCCAAGGCTTCGGAGATGGAGCACGCGATCCGCTCGCACATCCGCAAGCACACGGACGAGGACCCGGTGCTGTACCGCAAGCTCTCGGAGCGGCTGAACGAGCTCTTCAGGACGCTGGGCGAGCAGTGGAACGAGGTCATCGCGCAACTGCAGAAGATCATCGATGAACTGCGCACCGGCAAGGCCGGCGCCGCCGATGCCCCTGGCGATCTGCCGGAGCATTGCGCGCCCTTCCTGCGCACGGTGCTGGACGTGGTCTGTGCCGGGCAAACGCCCACGCCGGCTGAACTGCTGCGCTTGAAGGACGTGACCGTCGAGCTGGTGGATCTGCTAGTTCAGGAACTGCAGGGCAACCGCGGCATCTGGAGCCCGAGCAAGCGGGCCGATCAGGACAACCTGAACGGGCAGTTGTTCGAGCACTTGATGCGGCTGCGCCCGCCGCTGGTGAATGCGGACACGGCGGGCGTGCTGGCCGACAAGCTGATGGAGCAGGCCCGCGCCAGCCACGACAAGCTGGTGCAGGTGTAAAGCGATGCTGGCGCCGCTGAAGTTGCCCAAGCTCCAGGTGGACGATCTGCAGTTCCACGTGCGGCACAGCGCCCGTCGCAGCACGATGCAGATCACCGTGGAGCGTGACGGGGAACTGGTGCTGTCGGCGCCGCCCGAGGTGGACGAGGCCGCACTACGCGCCTTCGTCCTGAAAAAGCGCTTCTGGATCTACACCAAGCTGGCCGAGAAGGACCGGCTGCAGCGTCAGGTGCCGCGCAAGGAATATGTCGGCGGCGAGGGCTTCCTGTACCTCGGGCGCAGCCATCGGCTGAAGCTGGTGGACGAACAGGACGTGCCGCTGAAGCTGGCGGCGGGCCGCTTCTGCCTGCGCCGGGATGCCGTACCCGCTGCGCGCGAGCACTTCATCCGCTGGTACAGCGACCGAGCCAAGGCGTGGCTGTCGAGCCGGGTGGCCGACTACCAGTCGCGCATGGAGGTGTCTCCGGCCGGCGTGAAGGTGCAGGACCTGGGCTACCGCTGGGGATCGTGCGGCAAGGGCGACTGGCTGTACTTCCACTGGAAGGCGATCCTGCTGCCGGCGCGCATCGCCGAGTATGTGGTGGTGCACGAGATCGCCCATCTGCACGAGCCGCACCATACGCCAGCGTTCTGGTTGCGCGTGGAGCGCGCCATGCCGGATTACGCGCAGCGCAAGGCCTGGCTGGCCGAGCACGGAATCGATGTCGAAGGGATCTGAGAACGATGGCGGACTATTTCACCAGCGACCACTTCAAGCTGCTGAACAAGTGGAAGGGGACGATCTACGACAAGTCCAACCCCGAGCAGCAGAAGGTCTACGAGGAGCTGAGCCAGGCGTTCGATGTCACGAAGCGCTGGGCTGAGGCCGTTCAGCAGAGCTTCTTTCCGATGGGCTGGAGCAAGACGGTCCGTAAGCCGACCGACCAGTGGCAGAAGAAGTTCATCCCATACAACTGGGGTCGTATCTACCCGTCGTCGGAGTCGCCGAAGGAGCTGGCTTACACCGTTGGGATCGATGCGGTCCTCGGCTTCGTCGTCAAGATCGACGTGGTCGACACGCAGACCGAGGATTCGGCACTGCGCCCCAAGTACGAGGCGATTCGCGGGCCTTTGACGTCATCCCCCATCGTCGCCGTGCTGCCTGCAACCGATGGACTGGCCAAGTCGTTCTCGGACCTGGTGGCATGGTCAGTGGAGGCGATCCGCAACTTCAAGCTGCGCTATGACGATCTGGTCGCCCAGCTGAACCTGGGCAAGACGCTGAGCGACGAGGACCTGCTCAAGCATTTCGACGGCAAGCCGGCCTTCCAGACCTTCCGCGCCTCGTGGTCGCCGCAGGACAAGGCGCTGTTCTGTCGGTTGGCCAGGGCGGTGCACTCAGCCGGGCTGGACTGGTGGCACATGGGCAAGAGCATCCAGGTGCGCTTCGGGCGGAAGAACCCGGGCAGTGAGCGCGCGGTGGGCGTGCTGGGCGTCGTCCGCGGAACCCGGGCCCGCAAACTGACCTGGACCCGACCCGTAGGGCCGGTCGCCAAGCTCAACCGCGAGCTTCTGACCGACGATCTGGTGGCGAAGATCGAAACGGCTCTCTCGACCGAGCGCGAATCGCTGGACGACTGGCTGGTGCTCGAAACCGAGCGGCCCGGCCTGTGGCCCGATCAACTGCGGGACGACCCGCTCGACCCTGGTGAAGACACGGACGACGACGAGGCCACCGATACCGAGGAGACGAGGCAGCCGGTCAACCGCATCTACTACGGCCCGCCCGGAACGGGGAAGACCTACGAGCTGTCGAAGCTGCTCAAGCGGGAGTACGAGCAGGCCATGACCCCCCTGTGTCAGCGTAGTTG
>DNIF01000144.1 GCA_003485715.1 Gammaproteobacteria bacterium | reverse complement strand
TGGTGCGCAAGGTGAAGGCCGCGCAGTACGTGGCCGCGCATCCGAACCAGGCCTGCCCGGCCAAGTGGAACGAAGGCGCAGAGGCGCTGACTCCCTCGCTGGACCTCGTCGGAAAGATCTGACCCGCAAGCGGGTCAGCGAACAGCCCGGCCGCAGCTCTGCGGCCGGGCACCATCGATTGTTCATCACGATTTCTGCGGCACCGCTCGGTGACCGCCAGCCCTTTTGCCGACACCAGCGCCTCGGTCTTCGACGCGAAACCGACTCCAGGAGTGACGCCCCATGCTTGACGCCAATCTCAAGGGCCAATTGCAGAACTATCTCGGGCGCGTGACGCTCCCGGTAGAAATCACGGCCAGCCTCGATGACTCGCCGAAGTCCGCCGAAATGCGTGCCTTCCTCGAGGAGATAGTCTCCCTCTCGCCCCTGCTCTCTCTCTCTCTCGATGGCACGGCGGAGCGCCGGCCATCCTTCCGCATCGCGCGTGCCGGCACGGCCATGCGAGTCGAGTTCGCCTGCCTTCCGCTCGGTCATGAGTTCACCTCACTCGTCCTCGCCCTGCTGCAGGCCGGCGGCCACCCGCCCAAGGTGGACGAGGAGACCATCGCGCGTATCGAGGCGCTCGCGCAGGACCTCACATTCGAGGTCTACGTTTCACTCAGTTGCCACAACTGCCCGGACGTCGTTCAGGCCGTGAATCTCATGGCTGTGCTGAATCCACGGGTGAAGGCACTGACCATCGATGGGGCGTTGTTCCAGAGTGAGGTCGAGGCGCGCCAGGTGCTGGCGGTGCCCTCGATCTACCTGAATGGTGAGTTTCTGGGTTCGGGTCGGATGGAGATCGGGGAACTGCTCGCCAAAGTCGACACCGGTAGCACAGAACGTGACGCCAAGCGCCTCGCGGCCAAGTTGCCCTACGACATGCTCGTCGTCGGCGGCGGCCCGGCCGGTGCCGCTGCCGCCATTTATGCCGCACGCAAGGGGATCCGCACTGGCCTCATCGCTGAGCGCTTCGGTGGCCAGACGCTCGATACGCTCGCCATCGAAAATTTCATCTCGGTGCCCGAAACCGAAGGGCCGAAATTCGCAGCAGCGTTGGAGCAGCATGTCCGCGTTTACGACGTCGACATCATGAACCTCCAGCGTGCCGTGGATCTCATTCCGGCGAGCGAATCGGGAGATCTGCACGAGGTCCGCCTCGCCAATGGCGCATCCCTTTTCGCTCGTTCGGTAGTGCTATCCACGGGTGCCCGCTGGCGCGAGGTAAACGTCCCCGGCGAGCGGGAGTACCGCAACCGCGGCGTTGCCTACTGCCCTCACTGCGATGGGCCTCTGTTCAAGGGCAAGCGCGTGGCGGTGATCGGCGGGGGTAACTCCGGCGTCGAGGCCGCCATTGATCTCGCGGGGGTGGTGGCTCACGTCACGGTGCTGGAATTCCTGCCCACTCTCAAGGCGGATGCGGTTTTGGTGCGTAAGCTCGAGAGCCTGCCCAACGTTACCGTCATTACCAACGCAAGGACGACGGCTATCACGGGTGATGGTCAGCGGGTAAACGGCCTCGATTACCAGGATCGTGAGTCTGGCGATGACCAGCACATCGCTCTCGCCGGCGTATTCGTTCAGATCGGGCTGATACCGAATACGGAATGGTTGCGTGGAGTCGTCGAGCTCAGCCCCTACGGAGAGATCGAGGTTGATCGCAAGGGTGCCACCAGCGTCCCGGGCATCTACGCGGCTGGGGATGTCACTACGGTCCCGTACAAACAGATCGTTATCGCCGTAGGCGAAGGGGCGAAGGCTGCGCTCGGGGCATTCGACCATCTCATCCGCTCCAGTGCCCCGGCCGCTGCGGAATCGGTGGCGGCCAGCGAGGCCTGAGGCTATCGCGCCGATTATGCCCCGGTGGCCTTCGCCACCGGGGCGTTTTGATGGTGTGGTGAGCGCTGGTACCGCTCGTGACCGTGAAATCCCCTGCACGCTGATTGAACGCAGGCTAAGCCACTTGTGCAGGCGCGGCGTTTTTCCATACCCGGGAATACTCCTCGCTCGACAGAAATCGGCAACCCGTGCGATCTTCGCTCGCCGCTTCAAATGCTCCGGGCGGACGACTACTATTCGACCAACAGCGGATAGTCGATTCGCGGAGTACGCAGCTTCTGGAGGAAGCATGGCCATAGATGACCTCACCCTGGAAACACTCAGCATCGCCGAGCTCGAGGCGCTCATTCCGCGCGTGGAACGGACAATTCACCGGCGCAAGGAGCAGCAGAAAGTTGAGCTTTACGAACGGATGAAGGAGATGGCCGCGGCCGAAGGTCTGTCTCTGAATGAAGTCATCGGGTCACTCCCGGGCGGGCGTCCCCGTCGTCGGGGCGCGGGGAACGGGGCGCCAAGGCTTGCGCGCGGCATCTACACCCACCCAAGCGATCCGACAAAAGTGTGGAAAGGCCAGGGCCGTCGCCCGAAGTGGGTCACCGAATGGGAGCAGACCCACGGATCGCTCGAGGGTCTGCTGCGAGTCTGAGAACACCCGGGGCAATCTGCGACGCGTATCCGTCGATGCAAATCCCCGGGGCCGGTTGCAGGCAATCACCCAACCGCCCCCGGGTGCCCCAGTCGATGCGTTCGGCGGGATTCCAGAAGATTTCGGAGATCTGCGGTGAGCCTTCCAGACCTCAAGTCCACACTGGTTGAACTGCACCGGGAACTGGAGCAGGTGGATCGAGTGGATCCGGAATTGCAGCAGCTGCTGCAACAGCTTGATCGCGACATTCGCCAGTTGACCGAGCCCGACGCCTCCGTTTCGGCGCACGGGAATTATGCGGAACAGCTTGCGGCGTACGAAGCCGAATTCAGCATCGAATATCCGCAACTGGCCGGGGTTTTCCGTTCGCTGCTACAGACCTTGCATTCGATCGGGATCTAAGCCGAAGCCTCGGCAGTTCCTCGATTGGGCGCGGGCATTCAGGCGTTTTATCCCTGCTGAGCCAACCAATCAGCCCCATCGAGTGGGCGCGGCGCCGCCGTCAGCAGTGCCCATTCCGCATCCTCGTAAAGCCGAGAGCGTGTCAGGAAGCGCACCCCCAGCGGGGCCTCCAGAGAGAACCCTGAACCACGACCGGGTGTCACGTCGATGATGAGATGGGTGTGTTCCCAGTATTCGTACTGCAGGGCCCCGATGAAGAAGGGCTGCCCACCGATTTCCCCCAGATGGATATCGGCCTCGCTCACCCGGAAGTCCCCGCGCGGGTAGCACATCGGCGCGCTGCCATCACAGCAGCCACCAGACTGGTGAAAGAGCAGAGGCCCGTGCAGCGCCGAAAGCTTGTTGATCAGTTCCAGGGCTGAGGCGGTTGCAGATACGCGCGTCGCCATGGGACACCTCCCTATGCCGGACAAAGTCGGGTGAGCGAAGCGCCAGATTGCCGGGTCTCCGGCTGGCAACCCCGGCGTTGCTCATAAGGAGCCCCCCCTCGCCGACAGCCGGCACCGAGGGGGGGACGACGATCTCTGGACGACCTCAGGACGGGGGCTCCCGATTCGCCGCTGGGAGCCCCCCAACCTGAGCCAAATCCCCGCTGTCAGAAGAAGCCGAGCTTGTTCGGATCGTAGCTCACCAGCAGATTCTTGGTTTGCTGATAGTGCTCGAGCATCATCTTGTGGTTTTCGCGACCGATGCCGGACTGCTTGTAGCCACCAAATGCTGCGTGCGCCGGGTAGG
>DNIF01000141.1 GCA_003485715.1 Gammaproteobacteria bacterium | reverse complement strand
CCAACGTGATCTCGCCGCTCAACCCCTACCTCGTCATCACGCTAGGCTATCTGCGTCAGTACGCGCCGGCAGGAGATTTCGCGCTGCTGATCCGCCTCATGACGCCCTTCGTCGTGTGCTTCGCCCTCGCCTGGCCCGCCCTGCTCCTGCTCTGGGCCGGACTCGGGATCCCGCTCGGTCCCGGCGGTCCGATCACCTGGGTCTCACCACAGGACATCCGGCCATGAGCACCGTCAGCGTTTCGTTGCACGCGTCGCTGCTCGAACTGCCCCCCGCCACTCGTGCCCGCTTGCTGCCAGCAGAGCATCCCATCGTGAACGAGGCCTTCCTCGGCCTCATGGAAACGACCGGTGTGCTGCACGCGCAGGGCTGGCAACCGCTGCATCTGGCCCTGCACGAGGACGGGATCTGCGTCGGGCTGCTGCCGCTCTACCTGAAACATGATTCGCTCGGTGAATTCGCTGATGACTGGGAATGGGCCCGGGCCTGGCAAAATTGTGGCAAGCGCTACTACCCGAAACTCGTGAGCTGCACACCCTTCACGCCAGTGACGGGACCGCGCCTGCTGCTGGGCGAGATCGACGACGCGACCTTCGTGCAGCGGGCGCGTCGACTGGCGACCGCCGCAGCTGCACTGGTAAGTGCCGAGGGGCTGTCGACCTGGCACCTGCTCTTCGTCACATCGCGCGAAGCCGAGGCGCTCGCCGACCAGCCCGGGTTGCACGCCCGCATCGGGGTGCAGTTTCACTGGTTCAATCGGGGTTATCGGGACTTCGAGGACTTCCTTGCCGATCTCACCGCGCGTCGACGCAAGGAGATACGGCGCGAGCGACGGCAGGCATCCGGTTTCGAATATCTCTGCCTCGACGGCCATACGGCCACGCCAGAGGACTGGCAGGATTTCCATCGCTTCTACTGCGATACCTTTCAGCGCAAGTGGGGTGAGCCGCGCCTCAACCTGGCCTGGTTCACCCGGCTCGCGACCCTGCAACCTGCATCGACCCTGCTCTTTCTGGCGCGCGCCGACGGGCGAACCGTGGCCGGCGCCTTCGCCTTGCGGGACGGCGACACACTCTACGGGCGCCACTGGGGCTGCGACGGCTTCCACCCTCAACTACATTTCGAACTGTGCTATTACCGCACAATCGAGTATTGCATCCATCACGGCCTCGCTCGACTGGATGCCGGCGCTCAGGGTGAACACAAACTTCAGCGCGGCTTCGAGCCGATCCTCACCCGCTCGGTGCACCACGTACGTGATGCCGGATTCCGCGATGCCATCGACGACTTCTGCCACCGCGAGGCCCAGGCAGTACTCGCCTACCTCGAATCGGCCAAGAGCCACCTGCCCTGGCGGCAGGCTGGGCCAGAAGCCCATGACAGCAGCGCTTCCTGACGCCGCTGCGCCCCCACCGTGCCAAGCGACCGGGCCTGGTGCGGGTGAAGCCGGGAGCAACGCTTGAGCCCGGTCTACTGGCTTGCGGCCAGGCGGCTCGCCGCGGGCTTCCCGCCGATCGAGCAGGCCTTGCGCGAGCCCGATGGCCTGCTTGCCGTGGGCGGTGACCTCGAGCCCGCCCGCATCCTCGAGGCCTACCGGCGAGGGATCTTTCCCTGGTTTGGCCCGGGCCAGCCCATCCTCTGGTGGTCACCCGATCCGCGCACGGTCCTGGTGCCGGGCGAACTGCACGTGTCGCGCAGCCTGCGCCGTACACTCGCCCGAACGTCCTTCCGTATCACTTTCGATACCGCTTTCGCCCGAGTGCTGGCGGCCTGCGCGGCACCCCGCCGCGACCAGGACGGTACCTGGCTGACGACGGAAATGCAGGCGACCTTCCGGCGACTCCACGCCGCCGGATACGCGCACTCGGTCGAGGTCTGGCAGGGGAGCGAACTGGCCGGAGGCCTCTATGGACTCAGCATCGGTCGGGTGTTCTTCGGCGAGTCCATGTTCGCCCGCTACACCGATGCCTCCAAGGTCGCCTTCGTTCACCTCATTCGCGCCCTGGACGCAGCCGGTTTCACTCTTGTGGACTGCCAGGTGCACACCCGGCATCTGGAGAGTCTGGGGGCGCGACCGCTGCCACGCGCGGATTTCGCCGCGACACTGGCCGTCTGTTGCTCCATCCCACCACTGAGTGACCCGTGGGTCCGTGCATGCGAACAAGTCCGGATCTGAGTCAGCGCGCCCCCGCATCCGTTGCGCTCTACGCGACGCCGCCACAGCCTTGTGGCTACCTGCCAGAGCAGCGCTCGACCACGATCTTCCTGGACCCGGATGCGCCCAGAGATGCGGGGCTGTACGCCACCTTGAGTGCGCACGGCTTTCGCCGCAGCGGGCCGCATCTCTACCGCCCGGCCTGCGAGGGTTGCGGTGCCTGTGTGCCGGTGCGGCTCGAGGCTGCGCGTTTCACGCCGCGACGTTGCCAACGCCGCACCCTGCGCCGTAACTCGGACCTGCTCCAACACTGGCGTCCCGCCTGCTTCGACGGCGAATACTTCGACCTCTACCAGCGCTACCTCAATGCGCGCCACCGCGGCGGGGGCATGGACGATTCCACTCCGGGCGCCTTCGAAGGCTTCCTGCGCGCATCGTGGAGCGATACCCGCTTCCTCGAACTGCGGCATCCGCAGGATGACCGTCTCCTTGCCGTCGGGGTAGTCGATTGCATGGAGGATGCCTTGTCGGCGGTTTACACCTTCTTTGAACCCGAGGCGCACTTGCGCAGCCTCGGTCGCCTCATGGTGTTGCTCGAGGTCGAGTTGACCCTTGCACTCGGGCTGCGCTGGCTTTATCTCGGCTACTGGATCCGCGACAGCGCCCGGATGCGCTACAAGACGGAATATCAGCCGCTGGAGTACCTCTGGGGCGGACGCTGGCGAGCTGAGCCACCCTGACGGGCGCGCCCGGGGCCGATGTCGCTGGCGTGGGTGCCAGGCGCCGCTGCCGGCAGGCAACGACGTGTCCCGGTCGTTGCTGATGGTCACACCTTGACGAATGGTGCAGAATCCGCGCCGAGTCAAACACCCGAGGGGCGCCGTACACCACACATGGCAAAGGAAGACTGCATCCAGATGGAGGGCAAGGTCGTCGAGACCCTCCCCAACACGACTTTTCGCGTCGAACTCGAGAACGGCCACACCGTTACGGCCCACATCTCCGGCAAGATGCGCAAGCATTACATCCGCATTCTGACGGGCGATTCCGTCACCGTGGAACTCACCCCCTACGACCTGACCAAGGGCCGTATCACCTACCGCGCCCGCTGAGACCGGCGCGCAGATCCGCTGCGCGACGCGCAACTGACCCGGGCCACCGAGAGGTTATCGGGTAGGTGCGTGTCGACTCTCAGATTCGGTAGCAGCGACGGAGCAGGCCGTTTACGCCGGCCTCGATGAGATCGATCGACCGCGCAAAGCCCTCAGGGGGGCCTCCGTAGGGATCGGGCACTTCCTCGACGCGCAGAAATGGCGCGAAGTCCATCAGGAGTCCAAGGCTGGCAGCGGCAGTGGACGGTGCCAGCGCCCTGAGGGCCGCGAGATTACGGCGGTCCATCGCCAGAATGAGCTCGAAACGTTTGAAGTCACCTGGAACCACCAGCCGGGCCCGGTGCTCATCGAGCATGTAGCCACGCGATTCGGCGAGACGGCGAGTCTCTGGATGGGCGGGTGAATCGATCTGGTAAGCGTGCGTAGCGGCGGAGTCGATCAACACCTGCCCGAGCATTCCGGCCTCGGCGAGGCGCGCGCGCATGACCGCAGCAGCCACGGGTGAGCGGCAAATGTTGCCGAGGCAGACGAACAGAACAGAGCCCGGCGGAGCGCGCTCGCTTGCTGGCACAGACATGCTGCTTGCTTCCCCGTTTGCTGCGCTACTTCGCCGGGAGAGCAGACAACTGCCACCATCCGACTGATTGATAAGGCCGCCCGCACCCGCCTTGCGCCACGGCGTACCCCTCAGGCATCCGCCCGCGGCACGCCGTGGCGACGAGCTGCCTCACAGAGCGGAGACGTCCTCTGCCTGCAACCCTTTCTGCCCCTCCGTCACGGAGAATTCCACCCGCTGCCCATCGGCGAGCGACTTGTACCCCTGTCCACGGATTGCCCGGAAGTGCACGAAGACATCCTCACCATGGTCGCGCTTGATGAAGCCGTAGCCTTTCGCACTATCGAACCACTTGACCGTGCCCTGTTCTCGATCGGACATGACGCTTGACCTCGCCTTGACTGCTTTAGTTATACGTTGCGCCCCGCGACTGCACTGGCATGGTGCCATTCGTACTTCAAGGCAGCATTCAGGCAATCACGGTGAAATGCAGCGTAGACCCTGACCGTGCGCCCGGCAATCGCAACGGAAACAGGCGTAATGCCGGTAATCCTGATCGCATGGAGTTGTCGCCGCCAGAAAGAGGCTCGAGCAGTCAAAACGCAACGCAACATTCCGCTTCTGTGTGCGTGCCGCTATCACACTCAGTTGCTGTTGTTCCAAGCAGCGAGCAAGCGTAGTTCCTCAGCACTGAACCCCGCCTGTCGGCGCGCCTCGATATTGGGCACGGGCATACGCAGATCGCTGAGGTAACGGTCGAGGCAGTCGAGGAAGGTCGGTGCGGCGGCAAGCCCGCGCGCGGCGCAAATCCAGTTGAACCAGCGCGTTCCGACCGCCACATGACCAATCTCGTCGTGCAGGATGCGCTCCAGGATGAGTGCGCCCGGTCGATCGCCAAAACCTGCAAGTCGCCGCATCATACCCGGCGTAACATCCAGGCCACGGGCTTCCAGACCACGCGGGATGATCGCCATGCGGGCCAGAACGTCATGCCCGGTAGCAAGGGCAGTCCGCCACATCGCGCCATGCGCGGGCAGATCGCCATAGGCAGAGCCCAGATTCGCAAGGTGATCCCGCAGCATGCAGAAATGCACCCCCTCCTCGGCCGCCACCTGCAACCAGTCCTCGTAGTAGGCCACGGGCATACCGCGGAAACGGTGCGCAGCATCCAGTGCGAGATTGATGGCGGTGAATTCGATGTGGGCCACTGCGTGCAGAAAGGCCACGTGACCACCCGTGTCACTGAGGCTACGTTGAGGCACGGCGCGCGGGTGCACGAGTTCCGGTGCCTCCGGCCGTCCAGGTTCGTCGATGCCGGTCACCGGTGCCTCGGCGTCGTGCACCAGCGTGCCGACAGCGAGGGCCGCCCGCGTGGCAGCCACGGCCGCAATCTTCTGCTCGGGGTCGCGGATCCGCAGGCACTCGCCGACGGCAAGGCTGAGCGCGCGTTGCTTGGTATTCACTGCGCACCACCCGTACTGAACGCATCACGCTGTTGCAGTCTGGCCGGTGACGACGCTTGGGCGCTTGTCGGTGTCCCCCCGACGGCTGGCTCCCAGTGCAAGCGCCAACCGGGTTCATCCGCGGGCGCGACAGCCGCAGCCGCCACACAGAGACCGGGCACCGCGATCAGGACGCCGGCACGGTAGATGAGCGGGAGGCTGGAACGTCGCCAGGGTGGGACCCCTGCGCGCTGCAGCAGACCCTTGAGGCTGCGGGTGTGCCGTTCACCGCTCGGACGGATGCGCTCTCCACCACGCCTGGCTGCCACCAACCAGGGCGCGTCGTCGATACGGAGTCGCTCCGGACCTTCCTCGGCGAGGCTCGCCCAAAGACGGCCCGAAGGCAGTTCCACGGCATCGGGCGGTTGCCAGCAGAAGGCGTCCGCTGCAAGGGGGGATGGCATGCGCGGCAGAAACTCACAGTAAAGCTGGTCGCGATAACGCCTGACGCGCACCTTCTCCCAACCCACACAGCCGGGCGCTCGCTCAGCCGAGGCAAGCAGCGTTTCGAGCACCTCGATGTGCCGGAACCCCGGTGTGCATGCCCCACATTCGGCAAGCCAGGCTCGCAGCAGCACGCGCTGCAGGGCCGGAGCATGCGCGAGCAGACCAGGAATGTGCAGCGTGGGCAGCCCGACACTGTCACGCCCGCTGAGTCGAGGCAGCAGGCAGGCTGCCGCGGCCGCGAGTGCCTCGCTGGCCTCCGCCTGCCAGCGAGCGGTGCGAGCCAGGGTGCGCGCGGCTGCCGGCCAGCGCTCACGCAGGATCGGCATGACGACTTGCCGGAGATGGTTGCGGTCGAAGCGGGTGTCGGCATTCGATGGATCGTCATGCCAGGCCAGTTGCTCCGCAGTTGCCACAGCCGCGAGTTCCGCGCGCGAGAAGCCAAGCCAGGGCCGCAACAGCAAGCCAGTTGCGAGGCTCGCCTGGACCGGCATGGCGGCCAGACCAGCGGGACCCGCTGCACGCAGTGCCTGCAACAGGAAGGTCTCGGCCTGATCGTCCAAATGCTGGGCGACGAGCAGGGCCTCGCCAGGGGCGAGTTCGGCCGCGAGCAGCCGATAGCGCTCAGCCCGCAACCACGCCTCCACGCTTTCACCCGACGGAGGTGATCCCGACACGGCCAAGGCCCGGAAACCAAGTCCGAGTTGCCGCGATTGCAACTCCACCGACCGACTCCAGAGGTCGCGTTCGGTCGCGAGACCATGATCCACGTGGAGCACGCGTAACGCACCTTCCGACCGCAGTGTCGGCAGTGCGAGGGGAGCCAGGTGCAGCAGTAGCGAGGAGTCCATCCCTCCGCTGACCGCAAGCGCCACACGCGAGGCTCCAGCAGCGGCGACCGCCCCGGCAAGGCTCGCGAGCAACTGCGCGCGCAATGCGTCAGGCGATCGCATGGACGACGTGGCTACTCCCGACGCTGGAAGCGACCCTGCGCCAGCAGTCGCTCGGTTCGGCGGCCGAGCAGTGTGTCCATGGACTCGCTGCCAAGGTCGTCCAACTGGAGGATGAGTTGCTCCTTGAGACGCTGGGCCATCTGGTCGGCATCACGATGTGCCCCGCCAGGGGGTTCGTTAACCACCACATCGACGAGTCCAAGTTCACGCAGGCGATCCACGGTGAGGCCGAGGGCAGCTGCGGCCTCGGGGGCCTTGTCCGCACTCTTCCACAGGATCGAAGCGCAACCCTCCGGCGAGATGACCGAGTAGATGGCGTATTGCAGCATGATCAGTCGATCGCACACACCAATGGCAAGGGCCCCACCCGATCCACCCTCGCCAATGACCGTCGCGATGATCCGTGTGCGCAACTCGGACATCACCAGCAGATTCTGCGCAATGGCCTCACTTTGACCACGCTCCTCAGCGTCGATCCCCGGATAGGCACCGGGTGTATCGATGAAAGTGAGGAGCGGTAACTGGAAGCGCTCTGCAAGGCGAAAAATACGCAGCGCCTTGCGGTAGCCCTCGGGTCGGGGCATACCGAAGTTTCGGTTGATGTTTTCTCGGGTGCTGCGACCCTTCTGGTGACCGAGTACCGCAACCCGCCTGCCCTCGATCTGTCCCAGGCCGGCGACGATGGCCGAGTCATCGGCAAACTGCCGGTCACCGTGCAGTTCGACGAAACCCTCGACGATGCGTTCAATGTAATCGAGGGTGTAGGGCCGGGCTGGGTGCCGGGCGAGTCGCGACAGCTGCCAGGGCGTCAATGCCCGGAAGATGGACTCCGTCAGCTCGGCAGAGCGTGCCCGGAGCCGTCCGATCTCGTCGTTCAGATCGACCGCCGAACCTTCACCGACTCGCTGCAGCTCCTCGATCTTCTCTTCAAGCTCAGCGATTGGTTGTTCAAAATCGAGAAAGCTCACACTCTGACCCCTATTGTGCATCGGTGCCGCTTGAAATCTTTGATTGTGCCATTGCCGTCGAGACTGGAAACCTTGCCTCGTCGCTCTGCTCCGCCCGCCTTGCCCTCGGGCCGCACGCAACGTTCCCTTCACCCCCCCTCAGCGAGCGCGTTGCCGCCGAGGCCCCCGTCGCCCCGGAGCCTGCGCCGCACGCGGCTGGCTGGTATCACCGGGAGCCGTAGTGACCTCCGGCAATCCGCAGTGCTGGGTGCGGATCCGTCCCCGCTGGCTGGAGGCCTTGCCTGGCTGCGCGGTGGTTCCACGCGGCTGGTGCGCGGGGATGAGTTGGTCGCGCCGTGGGCCGATGAGTTCGGCGCGACCCATCCGCCGCAGTGCCTCGCGCAGCAACGGCCAATTCTCCGGATCGTGCCAGCGCAGGAAGGCCTTGTGGAGCCGTCGAACCCGCAAGCCCTTCGGGACGACCACCTGCTCTCCACGGCGCGTGATCTTGCGCAGCGGGTTCAAACCCGTGTGGTACATGGCTGTCGCCGTGGCCATCGGACCTGGAAGGAAGGCCTGTACCTGATCCGCGCGGAAGCCATTGCGCTTCAGCCAAAGGGCCAGTTCGAGCATGTCCGCGTCGGTCGTTCCAGGGTGCGCGGCGATGAAGTAGGGAATGAGGTACTGCTCCTTGCCTGCCGCACGGGAGTAACGATCGAAGAGCTCTTTGAACCGCTGGTAAGTGTCGATGCCGGGCTTCATCATTTTCGACAAAGGCCCTTCAGAGATCGCCTCCGGCGCGATCTTGAGGTAGCCGCCAACATGATGGGTCACGAGCTCCCGCACATACTCCGGCGACTCGATGGCAAGATCGTAACGCACCCCAGACGCGATGAGCACGCGCTTGATGCCAGGCAGCTCACGGGCTTTACGGTACAGGCGAATGAGCGGCGCATGGTCGGTGACGAGGTTCGAACAGATCCCGGGATAGACACAGGACGGCTTGCGACAGGCCGCCTCGATCTCGCGCGATTTGCACGCGATGCGCCACATATTGGCTGTCGGGCCGCCGAGGTCCGAGATGACGCCGGTAAAGCCTGGAACCGAATCACGGATGGTTGTCACCTCGCGCAGGATCGAATCCTCCGAGCGCGACTGGATGATGCGTCCCTCGTGTTCGGTGATGGAGCAAAAGGTGCAGCCACCGAAGCAACCTCGCTGGATGGTCACGGAGTAGCGGATCATCTCGTAGGCAGGAATGCGGGACTCACCGTAGATCGGGTGTGGCACCCGTTGATAGGGCAATTCGTAGATGCGATCCATCTCCGGCGTGGTCAGCGGGATGGGTGGCGGATTGAGGAATACGTCGCGATCCCCGTGCGCCTGTACCAGCGCCCGCGCGTTGCCGGGATTAGACTCCAGATGCAGCACGCGCGAGGCGTGCGCGTATAGCACCGGATCATCACGGACCTGTTCAAAGGACGGCAGCCGCAACACGGTGTGGCTGCGATCGACTGCAGGCGTACGCCGCGGAAAGGGTAAGGGAACCGCCGGCGGGTCCAGATGCGCGGTCGGATCTGCTGCGGGGGCTGGCGTGGCAAGGTCGGTGCGGGCACCCCTCCACTGCCCTTCCGGGCCATTCATTGCGTAGGGGTCTGTGTGGGGCTCAAGTGGCCCGGGAAGATCGACCGTGGTGGAGTCGATTTCGACCCATCCATCCGGGGTACCGCGCCGGAGGTAGGCCGTGCCACGGAGATCGGTAATGGTATCGATCGTCTCGCCGGCGGCGAGACGATGCATCACCTCGACCAGCGCACGCTCCGCGTTACCGTAGATGAGCAGATCGGCCTTGGCATCCACCAGGACACTTCGACGCACCTTCTCCGACCAATAATCGAAGTGGGCTACGCGCCTGAGACTGGCTTCGATGCCCCCCAGGATGATCGGCACATCCGCGTAGGCCTCGCGGGCGCGCTGACTGTAGACGAGGACGGCCCGGTCAGGCCGTTGACCATGCACACCGGCTGGCGTGTAGGCATCGTCCCGCCTGATCCTGCGGTCACTGGTGTAGTGATTGACCATGGAGTCCATGTTGCCGGCCGTGATCCCGAAGCACAGTCGCGGGCGGCCCAGCGCACGAAAGGCCTCCGGAGAGCGCCAGTCGGGCTGGGCAATGATGCCGACCCTGAAGCCCTGCGCCTCGAGCAGTCGGCCCACGATGGCGGCACCAAAGCTTGGATGATCCACGTAGGCGTCGCCGCTGATGATCACGACATCACAGGCATCCCAGCGCAGCGCCTGCATTTCCTCCCGGCTCATTGGCAGGAAAGGAGCGGGCCCAAGACGGAATGCCCAGTGCGGCTTCCAGGAGAAAAGGTCGCGGGTCTTCTGCATGCGGGTGACTCTACGCCATTGCGGAACCGCACGGGGCCCGCGCAACAGCGACTTCTATGCCTTATGGCCCCTGGTCGGGATGGGATGGGCGCGACCCGGCGCTCTGGCCCGGGGGCTATCGCAGGCTGATGCAGGGAGCCTGGCCACGTGAACACCCCTATCCGGACCCGGGTGAGCACCGGGCACTGGCTGCGAAGAAAATCCGGGTGATGCGCAGAGGGAAGGTGGCGGGTTGCAACCCGGGAACAGGGCCGGGGGAGACGTGGCAGGCCTCACCCGGCCGGTTCACCGCACGCAAGACAGCTTGCGCTCTGTCTGACGTGCCTTACCGCAGGGCCTCGGATACCGGTAGTGGCAGTACCGATATCGTTCCTCCGGTGTGCAGCGGGGAGATGACCGCTGCACCCGGCCTCAAGGCCCTTGCTCTACCCGCCGAGGAGCGCCATTTGGCGTCACCTTGAGCGAGAGAACTGCACGACCGCAGGAAACAAACCACCGCGACCGTAGAAAAATCACTCATACAACCCTTGAACAGGGCCGGGGGAGGCGTGGCAGGCCTCACCCGGCCGGTTCACCGCACGCAAGACAGCTTGCGCTCTGTCTGACGTGCGCTACCGCAGGGCCTCAGGTACCGGTAGTGGCAGTACCGACACCGTACCTCCGGTGTGCAGCGGGGAGATGGTCGCTGCACCCGGCCTCAAGGCCCTTTCTCGACCAACCGGCAAGTACCTCGAGAGGCACACACCGGCTGGAACAGCGCTCGGCTAAATAAAAAAATCGCACCGGAAGGCGAGTTACCGCCTACCACTTCTCGAGCTTCAGCTGAAACTACCGCGACGCCCGATTGTGACCAGCCCCACCATGGCCGAGGCAAACAACCAGGCAGCCGCCGGTACCGGAATGAACTGAGTTTGAATGTTGAGAAGGGCAGACGTTTTGGCGATCGTGGCCGTGGCGTTCGCGCCCAGTGCGCCAGCGAAAAGCGAATTGGTAATGGTGATATCGAGCGTGGTGAACTGCGGACCGAGCTGGATAGTCGGACTGGTAAACAAGCTACCGACCGAAACGCCGCTACCGCCATTGGAGAAGACCGGGAAAGTACCGAGCGTTACTGACGTGCCGTTGTAGGTGAAACTGCCAGTGCCAAATGCGAAACCGCCGTTGGTGGCCGTACCCTGAAGGCCCTCGATATAGTCAAGGGTAGTGAAAAACCAGCCTTCCGAGGCTGTCAGACGGAAGGAGATGGTGTCGAACGCAGAGGCGAAGGGCTGGGAAATCGGGCCCATCGGCTTCGGCGCGCTGGCTGAGAAGTCGGCGAACTCGATGACCACCTGATTGCCTGCCGCATTTAACGTAGCCCCGGTGAACAGATTCGGCTCACTCGAGCTGATACCACTGATGGTGACCGGTGCCGCCTGCGCCGCACCGGCGCACGCCCCGGCTAAAGCGCCGACCGCAATCTTGCCCCAGAGGGTACCGGTAGAAACCTTGCCCCAGAACGGTCCGCCGTCGGAAAGAGAAATGCTGCGCGAAGACATGGGAACCTCCAGTTGCGAAACAGTCGGCCGCGAAAAGAAATTTCCGCTTTGCCTGACAGTTCCTCGGAGGTAACCCAGCCGTCTCAGCGCAGGGGCTGAGACCCGTTGGCTTTCCGCCCCCGCCTCACGACGGGTTTGGCATTTCTCGAGGCGTAATGAAACTCAAACTTCAAATGCGGATAGCGATGCCGTAGCGAGGACGCTGCTGCCACCCCTGCCGCCTGCCCAGAGCGTCCTGAGGGGCTCGGAACTTCTAACACCACATCGGCGAACAGATGAAGGGGAGTGGGGAGAAGTTACCATGCCTCTGTTACAGGAGTGTGACATTTGACTGCGACCGTCACAAAGATTGTGAACAAATGTTACAAACCCGCCCTCTTCAGCCTCCGAGGCTCAGGGACAAGGACCCTCAGACTCGGCGAGGGAAGGCTCCCATGGGCGTGACCCCGCCACCACGCTTGATCACTGGAACTGTGACGGGCACCACATAGCCGCTGCGGCTGCGATCTCAGTTGTGTGATGGGGTTCTCGTTTGACACTGATGAGCCGCTACATCTCGAGCTGCAACCCCGGGCCTGGTCGGCCGCTGGCACGCCTCATCGGGGGCGAAGCCTAGGCATCAGGCTGTGTCACGGGACGTTACGCCGCGACTTTCAGGCCCTCGGCCCGATAGGCAGGAAAACGGAGGAGCCAGGTCTGCACCTGCGACGCACCACGGGTTGCGAGAGCCGCAGGACCTGAGCCTCTGGACACCATCGCGCCGGAAGCTTGTGTTGCGAGCGGGAAGCGGGCTTTATGCTTGGAGAGAGGGTCCTTCACCTCGGGGATTTGCCCCGGGGCGGCCCGAGCGAACCCGGCCTACCGCGGCGGCTCGGTCTCGTATGCCGACACCCGGAACCCTGTGCGTCCGCCATGGACTCAGCT
Organism: Gammaproteobacteria bacterium; assembly: GCA_003485715.1. Taxonomy (GTDB): domain Bacteria; phylum Pseudomonadota; class Gammaproteobacteria; order UBA7966; family UBA7966; genus UBA7966. The sequence continues at coordinate 10,922 of DNIF01000141.1, read as the reverse complement.
TCCCTGCCCAGCCAAATTGAGAGGTCTTCCCGGTGTCGAACCCGCTCGAGGCACTACAGGAGCTACGGCGCTCGCTCAACAGTGCGGTCCTCGGTCAGACCCTGCTCGTCGACCGCCTGCTCATCGCACTGCTCGCCGACGGCCACCTACTGGTCGAGGGGGCCCCGGGCCTCGCCAAGACTCGCTCGGTGCGCGCCCTGAGCGAACACATCGAGGCGGATTTCCAGCGCATACAGTTCACCCCCGACCTGCTCCCAGCCGATCTGACTGGCACCGATATTTACCGTCCTCAGGATGGCAGCTTCCAGTTCCAGCCCGGCCCGCTGTTTCACAACCTCGTGCTGGCAGACGAGATCAATCGCGCCCCGGCCAAGGTACAGGCAGCCCTGCTCGAAGCGATGGCAGAGCGGCAGATCACGGTCGGCCGGACGACCTACCCCCTGCCCGACATCTTCCTGGTGATGGCGACCCAGAATCCGCTGGAACACGAGGGCACTTACCCGCTCCCGGAGGCGCAGCTCGATCGTTTCCTGATGCATGTGCACGTGGACTACCCCGACCTCGACACCGAGCGTGCCATCCTGAAACTGGCACGTGTCGAGGCGTTGGCGCAGGCGGAGGGCCGCCTGCCGAGCTACGTGCGCATGAGCCGTGACTGCATACGGACCCTGCGTGGCCAGGCCCTGCGCATGCACATGGCGGAGGCCGTGAGCGACTACCTGCTCGAGCTGGTCGTGGCGACCCGAAAGGCGGCCCCCTACCACGCCGAGGTGGGTGAGGCCGTGCTGTTTGGTGCCAGCCCCCGCGCCAGTCTCGCGCTCGACCGCTCTGCCCGCGCACATGCGCTGCTCTGTGGCAGGGATTACGTGGAGCCCGGAGACGTTCAGGCCGTCGCGGTAGATGTTCTGCGTCATCGCCTGCTCGTCAGTTACGAGGCCGCTGCCAGTGGCATGAATGGCGCTCGTTGCGTGAGCCTTCTGCTCGAGCGCGTGGCCGCGCCCTGATAAGGACGGATCTGGAGCGTGACGACTTCCTCGGCCTCCCGTTGGCCGCCTCGGAACACCGGCGTGGCCCGCGTGCTGCTTCAGGATCTGCTTGGCCTGGAGGGACCTGGAGTTGAACTCGCACAGCGCCGGGCCGGGGTGCGCGAACTGGGTGAGCGGCGAAGCCAGCGACTCCGCGCCCGTGGCCTGACCTATGCCGAGTCGCGCCCCTATCAGGTAGGGGATGACGCACGCAGCATCGACTGGCGGGTCACGGCACGCAGTGCCCGCACCCACACCAAGCTTTTCGAGGAAGAGCGGGAGCAACCGGTGTGGCTGTGCGTGGACCTGAGGCAAACAATGCACTTCGGCACCCGTGCGGCGTTCAAGAGTGTGCACGCCGCGCATGTGGCCGCCCTCCTTGCCTGGTCGGCAATGGCCGCCGGGGATCGGATCGGCTGCCTGGCATGGACCCCAAATGGAATCACCGCGCTGCCTCCACGACGCGGACGTCCGGCCCTTCTCGCGGCTCTGGGGCTGCTCGCTCGCGCCGGACTCGAGGCACTGGCCACACCCGCTCCCGAGTCAACCGGGCGTATCCGGGCGACGGCGTCCGCGCTGCTCGAATCGGCAGGGTCGCGCGCGCAAATTTACGTACTGAGTGATTTCGTTGCCTTCGACGAGGTCGCGTTCACCGAACTCACTGCCTTGGGCCGCCGCCACCGGCTCGCCATGCTGCAAGTCATCGACCCCTTTGAAGAGGCACCCCCGGCACTCAACGGTGCCTGGGCAATCGACGACGGCGGCCAACCAATGCGCTTTGACGCACGCACGATGTCCGGGCGGGCCGACTCACCGGTGCGACTCGGCGAGCGGCTGGCAGGGGTCGCCGCACGTACCGGAGGGCACCACTGTAGTGCCCGAACCACCGAATCGCCGGCCGCAGTCGCGGCGCGCTTGCTCGGCGCGGCAGGGCGCCCCGGGAATCGCTGACATGCCCGACGCCTTGCCACTGCGCCCACTGCAAGCCCCGGCGGAGTTGTCGTGGCCCGGTCCTACAGCCGTTGAGTGGTTGTTGTCGTTTGCCGTGGGCTTAGGGCTTCTGATCTGCCTGCTCTGGTTCGCCAGACGTGTCCGCCGGCATCGCTGGCGGCGCTCGCTGCAAAAGGAACTCGACCGGCTCGCCTCCCTGGTCAATGCCACGCCGGAACAGGCCACCCGTGAAGCCATGGTCCTCATCCGACGACTGCTGCTGCTGCATCACCCGCGCGAGCAGATCGCGGCCATCACCGGCGACGCCTGGCTGGCCCATCTGGAAGCCCTGTGCGCAGATACCTGGTTCAGTGCCGGCAACGGACGCGAACTTGTTCACGCTGGCTTCGCCAGACCGGGCGATCCGCGTACGGCCGCACTGGCGCTTGAGGCGGCTGATCGACTGGTCCGAGCCACCCTTGTGCGACTACCGGATCCGCCGCGTGCTTGAGTTCGATTGGCCGTTGGCTGGGCTCGCCGTCCTGCTGCCGCTGCTGTTCCGGCGTGCACCGAGCGATGTTCAGCCCTTGGGCACCATCGAGGCCCTGCGCCTGCCTGGTGCCAAGCGCTTCTCCGCCCTGACAGCAGCCACTGCCCACACTCATTGGCGGTGGTGGCTGCTGCTCGGCTGGCTACTGTTCGTGCTGGCGGCCATGCAGCCGATGTGGCCGCATGGGGAAGCGCGCATCCCGCGCAGTGGGCGCGACCTCATGCTGGCCATCGATCTCTCGCGCAGCATGGCGGCCGTGGATTTCACGCTGGCCGGGCGCCCGGTGGATCGCCTGGAGGCGGCCCAGTATGTGGCGGGGGACTTCCTCGAACGCCGGCGGGGTGATCGGGTCGGGCTCATCCTGTTCGGTGAGCGAGCCTATGTGCAGGCACCTCTCACCTTTGACACCACCGCCGTGCGCCAACTTCTCGAGGAGGCGGAGATCGGGCTTGCGGGCAAGGCCACCGCCATCGGTGACGCCATCGGCCTGGCCTTGAAGCGTCTACGCGACGAGCAGGACGCCCAACAGCGGGTTCTGATCCTGGTGACCGACGGCGAAAACACCGCCGGGGCCGTCGGCCCGGAGCGGGCGGCCGAACTCGCGCGCGACCTTGGCGTTCGCATCTACACCATCGGTATCGGGGCAGCGTCGGGGCAGGCCAATCACCTCGGGCTATACAGTGCCAGTGGGGGGGTGGACGAGGGCACGCTGAGCGCGGTCGCGGAAACGACCGGGGGTCGCTACTTCCGTGCGCAGGACACACAACAGCTCATGGAGATCTACGCGTCCCTGGACGCACTGGAGCCAGGCACGGATCGCTCGCGCCCCTTACGCGAACGCTCCCCTCTGCAGCCCTGGTTGCTCGCACTCGCGCTGATCGCGTGGTGGCCGGTGTTGAGAAGCAGTCTTGGAGGCCAACGGCATGTGGGCTGATTTCCATTTCCAGAGACCCCTCTGGCTCCTGCTGCCACTCTGCGCCTGGCTCCTCATCCGCTTCATCCCCAGGGCAGTGCAGCCATCGAGTGTCTGGCGCAGTCAGGTGGATGCCTCCCTCGCACCGTGGGTGCTCGCGCGGGTGAGTGGCGCAGATGGCAGAACCTGGCCCGGGTATCTCCTGCTGATACTGCTTGCGGTCGTCTGTGCCGGCCCTGCCTGGGAACAACTGCCACGCCCGCAGGTGGCGAGCGGCCACGCACTCGTCATCGCACTGGACCTTTCGCGCTCGATGCTGGCCGAGGACCTCAGGCCGAATCGTCTCACGCGGGCACGGTTCAAGCTGGAGGGGCTCTTCGAGGGGCGGCGCGATGGACAGACCGCGCTGGTGGTCTTCGCGGCCAACGCCTTCCTGGTCACGCCGCTCACCAGCGATCTCGACACCTTGCGCCTGCAACTGCCGGTACTGGAACCCGACCTCATGCCGGCACAGGGTAGCCGGGCCGACCGTGCCTACACCCGGGCAGTCGAACTCCTGCGCGACGGCGGCTTCCCCGATGGCGAAGTGCTGCTCGTGACCGATGGCATCGAGCCGAGGCAGCGAGACCGGTTGGTGTCGCTCTGTGCCCGGCACGGCAACCGGTTGTCCATCCTCGCCGCTGCGACCGCAGCAGGGGCACCCGTTCCAGGTCTGCGGCCCGGTGCCGAGGTGGTGATGTCACGCCTCGATTCCACGCTGACCCAGGAGGTTGCTCGCTCCTGTGGTGGCGAGGCCGTCGAACTCCAGCCTGACGACCGGGACATCCGGCAACTGGAGGCCGGATTTCGCGTCCGTGCGGCCGGAACAGCCACCCGCGATGCCGGCCTTGAGGCGCTCGAATGGATGGATCGAGGGCCTTTGCTGTTGCTGTGCCTCTTGCCCTGGCTAGCCTGGCGCGCGCGCCTGTACGCAAGCAACGTGTTGCTGCTCGGCGTCGTGCTGACGGCAGCAACACCCAACTCGGCACGGGCGTCCGATCTGTGGTGGCTGTGGCAGCATCCTGATGAATACGGCCGTGAGCGACTGGAGGCCGGTGATCCCACCGGCGCCGCAGCCGCCTTCCGTGATCCGCGCTGGAGCGCCTTTGCCAAGGCTCAGGCCGGTGACCCCGAGGGCGCAGTCACGCTGCTCTCGCCCTTCGAGGATGCAGGGTCACTCTACAACCGTGGCACCACGCTTGCGCGTCTGGGCCGCTACGAAGAAGCCTTGGCCAATCTCGAAGCCGCCCTGACACGCGAGCCGAACCATGCGGATGCCCAATTCAATCACCGCCTGATCAAGGAATTCCTTGCCTCGAAGCAACAAGGCTCGGGCGAGCAAGGCGAACAGGATGGCGAAACTTCGCCGCAGCAGAAGGACAATGACGCCGGCGGGGAGAACCAACCACAACCCGATGAGCAGCCAACCCCGAAGGCAGGACAATCCGAGCCCAAGCCCGGCAAGCCCGACGATGAGGTGCCGCCTGGTCAGGGAGAGCCGGACAATCAGGCGACCGAGGAGCGTGAGCCCCCGGGGCAATCACCCGAGGCTGCGCAGGCAGAAAACGAAATGCGCGAGGATGCGCAGGCGACGGAGCAGTGGCTCGCCCGCATCCCGGATGACCCAGGCGGTCTGCTGCGCAACAAGTTTCTGCAACAGCAGCAGCGCGGGGTCGAGTTGGAAGACCATGCTGAGGAATCGCCTTGGTGAAATCGCCTCTTGGCTGTGAGGGTGGTTGCCGGCATACGGCAACTGAAGGCTTCAGGTCGACCAATCGCCAGGCTGCGGCAACGCGCAAAGGCCTGAGATTGCTGCTCCGGCTGCTCGCCCTCCTGTCCATCTCCCTGACGCAGACAGCATTTGCGGAGATTCAGCCACGCATCAATGCCACCGACATCTATGCGGGCACGCCCTTCTCGGTAACCTACGAACTCGAAGGCAAGGGCGTCGACGAACCCAACCTCGCGCCGCTGGCTGACGATTTCGAGGTGCTTGGCAGCGTCCGTTCGAGCCACATCAGTCTCGAAAAGGGTGCCATGCACCGTCGCCAGCATCTCACGCTGACACTCGCCAGCCGAAGGGCAGGTGAGGTCGAACTGCCGGCGCTTTCCTTCGGCCCCGAGCGCTCAGCAGCGATCACGCTGACGGTGAGGGAGGCAAGTGCGATCCCGCAGGACGGGGAAGCCCTGGCGCTCGAGGTCGAACTCACTCCGGACGCGGTCTTCGTGCAGGAGCAACTGCTGATGGTCGTGCGGGTCTTGCGCCCGGCCGGTGTAGACCTTGAAAGTGCGCGCCTTTCCGAGCCGAAGGTCTCGGGGGGGGATGCGGTCATCGAAACCCTCGGCAAGGACCGCGCATACCGAACGCAGCGCGCGGGCGAGTCCTTCGAAGTGATAGAGCGACGCTTCGCGATCATTCCGCAAAGCAGTGGTGAGCTGACCGTGGAACCGATGCGGCTGGATGCCCGCCGTCTGAGCGGCAGCCTGAGCCTCTCGAACCCCTTTGGCGTACGCATAGACCCTGTGACACTGCAGAGCGACGCACGGCGCGTCACGGTCAGGCGTGCCCCCCCCGAAGAGGCCGCCACGGGATGGTTGCCGGCCAGGAGCCTTGCCCTGACCGAGGCTTGGTCAGGTCTGGACGATGCCGGACGGGCCCGGGCGGGAGAACCCATCGTGCGCACCATCGGGGTCCTCGCCGAAGGGCTCACGGCCGCTCAGCTTCCCGCCCTGCAGCCTCCGGCCCCGCCTGGCGTGAATCAATATCCGGACACACCCCACCTTGCCACCCAACACAACCCGGACGGTGTCTCGGCTCAACGCACCGAGCGACTGGTGCTGATCCCCACGGCGGCGGGCGCCATCGAACTGCCCGCGATGGAGATCCACTGGTGGGACCTGACGGAGGCTAGACGGGCAACGGCAAGCCTGCCCGCCCGCCGAGTGGAGGTCCTGCCGGCTGCTGGAGCAGTCGCCACCACACCTGCTCAACCTGCGATCAGCACGCAGGCCGAGGCCCCAACGGCGACTGGGCAACCAACCGACGCGGCACCTCCGCCCCCCGCAAATCTGGACCTCGGGACCGGGGGATCTGCCCGACCGGATTCAGCGCACGAGTTCGCTTGGGATGCCCTTGGTTGGCTGTCCCTCGGTCTGCTGCTTGGCCTCATTCTCACCCGGATCAAAATCCGTTCAGTGACCTGGGGGATGAGGAGTGAGCCACAGCCAGATCGCCCATCAAGCAGCCGACGGACCTCTCAGCTTCTCGCCAATCTCGGCCGCGCCGCGGCCCGCAACGACAGCCAAACGGCTCAGCGCGAGCTGATCGCCCTGGCACCCTTCCTCGTGGAAGCCGGGGGTCAACCGTTGTGCAGTCTTGCGGCCCTGCTGGAGCGCTTGCCTGACGGCCCCCTGAAGGACGCCGTGATCGAGTTGCAGCGCCATCGATATGGACGGCCCGATGCAGGACAGTCCACCTGGGACGGGCGCCCGCTGCGAGACGCACTGCGAGCGCTACGGCAGGCACCAGCCAGGCAACAACCGTCTCTGCAAAGGGCGGCATGGCTGCCGGCCATCCATCCGCGCGGCTGATCCACAAACCGCACTACGTAGCCCGCATCGACCGCGAACGGTCAGGTCATGCCCGCGCGAGCAACTTCCATGCGCACTCGCACTGCCGCTGTTGCGCGAGACTCGGTGAGTTCGGTCGCCGTTCAGAGGGCACCGTCGTTGATGACGATCTCGGCCCGTCGGCGCAGCTCCGCCAGGACATGGTCCCACTCCGCGCCAGCGCGGGCATCCCGCCACGGCTCTTCTTCGACGAGGGCCAGCAGTTCGGGGCCGACCTCCTCTTTCGCATTCACGGCACTCACCAGCGCCAGAATGAAGTCACCATTTCCGGCAATCGCCGAGACGGCCTGCGGCCCTTCATCCAATACGCGCTGGGACGGGACCCGGAAGGCGAGCCGCGCGACGGCGCGGGGCAGATCGGGATGGTTGCGCGTGGCGCCGGCGAGTTCCTGCAAGGTCTCGCCCTCACGCAGCAGGCCTGTCAGTTCGCTGCCCCCCTGCACGGCGGCCAGTAATTCCTTGCCACGTGCCTCCGCCAGCTTGCGAGCCTCGGCAGCCGTGAAATCCGCGCGCACCCGCTCCTTCGCCGCCTCGAACTCGAGCGGGGCAGCGGGTCGGGATGCCACCACACGCAATACCACAACCCGGTTTGTGCCCACCTCGATCGGCTCCGAAAGCAGACCCGAGGCCGCGTACTCTGGATCGAATGCGCGCCGGAGTACGGCATCGGAGGTCAAGGCACCCTTGGCGGTGGCCGGGCGCAGATCGTCGTTGCGCAGCACTTCGAGTCCGAGCGCGTCAGCGACTGATTGCAGATCGTCTCCACTCTCGAAGGCGAGTGTCTCCAGCTTCTCCAACTCACGGAAATAGCGTTGCTCTCCCTGCTCCTGCCGCCATTCAGCCAGCAGTTCAGCGCGCACCGCATCGAAGGTCTTGGTCTGCTCGGGGCGAATGGAGTCCACTCGGACGAGATGAAAACCGAAGGCGGAGCGAACCGGCGCGCTGAGTTCCCCTTCGGCCAGCGTGAAAGCAGTCTCCTCGAAGGCCTTGTCCATCAAGCCGCGTTTGAAGAAGCCGAGGTCCCCGCCCGCGCGTGCACTACCGGGGTCATCCGACTCCTTCTCCGCGATGGCCGCGAAATCCTCGCCTCCCATGATCCGCTCACGCAGACTTTGTACCTCGCCTAACGCCTGCTGCACGGCCGCATCATCCGCACCCTCGGGAATGCGCACCAGGATGTGCCGGGCGCGCCGTTCCTCTGCCTGTTCATACCGGGCACGGTTTTCCTCGTAGAGACGCTCCAGGACGCCTGGCTCGGGCTCTTCCGCGGCGCCGAGGTCTGCGGCTGCCAAGGTGACGTACTCGACCGACACGGAGGCTTCGCTAAGGTACCGGTCACGGTGTGCTGCGAACCACGCATCGAGCAGCGCATCGGACACCTGCACTCGGTCCTGAAGCGCATCACTCCGGAGTTGCACGACAGCGATATCCCGACGCTCAGCGCGCAGTCGCGCTATCGACTTCCGTTCGGATGGAGTGATGAAAACTCCCTGCAGCACACCTTGCATGAACTGGCTCGCCACCAGTTCTTCCCGCATCTGCTCCTCGAAGCCCCGACGGGACATGCCCGAGAAGCGCAAACGCTCTTCATAAAGCTGTGGAGAAAAGACGCCGTCTTCCTGGAACGCAGGCAAACGGGTCACCTCGGTGGCAACCATGGCATCGCTCACGCGCAAGCCATGCAAAGCGGCGTACTGACGGATCAATCGCGCCCGCACGAGTTGGTCGAGCACCTCGCGCTTCTGCACGGACTGATCAATCCCCGCCGCCTGTTCGCCGAGGCGTTCCTCCAGCGCTGCACGCGCGCGTTCGAATGCCTGACGAAACTCCGGCTGCGTGATGGCATCCCCGTCCACCACGGCAACATCAATGAAACCGGCGGCATCGAGGTAAGACTGCACGCCCCAGAGCGCGAAGGGGATGCACAGGAAACCCAGGATCAGGGTCGCAAACCACCCCTGCGCGCGATCTCGGATGGACTGCATCATGGTGCGGTGCCTCTGCTTTGGAACTGCGGGGCCGGCGAGCGACCTGACCGTCACCTCTCATCGAGGCTGAACGCCGGAAAAGCCATTGCGAAACTTTCGCGCTGCCCAAACGAGCAAGGCGCGGATGCCCGCGCCTTGCTCGCTGCTACCTGGAATTAATGGCGGAGTGGACGGGACTCGAACCCGCGACCCCCGGCGTGACAGGCCGGTATTCTAACCGACTGAACTACCACTCCGCTCTGAAACCGTTGCCCGTATGAGGGGATGTTGCAATGAGAAGCCGAGACAGACCCGTTGGCTTCGTCTGCCTCTCGAAAAGTGCGGGGGCTATCAAGACTCAAACAACGGCAGGGATGTTCCCCTGCGCCGCCTTGAGAATCCTTTGGCACACCCACACGAATGACTTCAACAACTGGTGGGTGCTGAGGGATTCGAACCCGCGACCTTCGCCTTGTAAGGGCGACGCTCTAACCAACTGAGCTAAGCACCCCGACGCTCTGTAACTATATTCCGGCGGGCGACCGGATGCTAGCCCAAGGCGTCCTTCAAGGCCTTGCCCGGTCGAAACTTGGGGACCCGCGCCGCCTTGAGTTCGATGGGCTCACCAGTCTTCGGGTTACGGCCGGTGCGCGCCTCACGCTTGCTGACCAGAAAGGATCCGAAGCCTACCAACGTAACGGTGTCATCGCGCTGGAGTGCGGCGGTGATGCTGTCGGTGACGGCTTCCACCGCTCGGGTAGCCACGGCCCGGGGTATGTCGGCCGCATCCGCTACGGCATCGATGAGTTCTGACTTGTTCATGACTCTCCGAGGGAGTTGGAGGAGTAAGTGGCACGGCGCACAGCGGAATGATGAGGGTCCGCTGACCCAGACCGCTGAGCGGTTCAGCAGCGCCCGCCACGGGGGGCGGATGTATAGCAACTGGCAGGGCGCAGGGTCAACCGGTGCGCGTCAGTTGGCACGCCGCCGGATGCCGCAAGCCTGGCTCGGTCAATGATGGAGCATGGCGTCCGCGTCCTCAGCTTCACGTGCGGCGGTCGCTGGATCTGCCTCTGGCGTGACCGACACATCGCGCGGCTCCGGCATGCGCTGCAGGGCGACTGCGAGTACTTCGTCGATCCAGCGAACGGGAATGATCTTCAGACCCTGCACGATGTTGCGCGGCACCTCCTGCAGATCTCGCTGATTATCCTGTGGTATCAGCACGGTGGTGATGCCTCCGCGCAACGCCGCCAGCAGTTTCTCCTTCAGCCCACCAATCGGCAGTACCTCCCCGCGCAGGGTGATTTCACCCGTCATCGCAACGCTCGCACGCACCGGGATGCCGGTGAGGGCCGACACAAGGGCCGTGCACATGCCCACGCCAGCACTGGGACCATCCTTGGGGGTCGCCCCTTCGGGCACATGGAAGTGGATATCCAGCGTGCGATAGAAGTCCGGATTGATGCCAAGGGCGACGGAGCGCGACCGCACGACGGTAACCGCCGCGCGGATCGACTCCTGCATGACATCACCCAACTGGCCGGTGAAGGTCTCCTTGCCCTTCCCCGGCATCACCGCGGCCTCGATGGTCAGGAGGTCACCCCCGACCTCCGTCCAGGCGAGCCCGACCACCTGCCCGATGCGATCCTCCGACTCGGCACGTCCAAAGCGGAACCGTTCCACACCCAGCAATTTGCGCAGCCCCTTCTCGGTGACGACCGTGCGCTTCCTGGTACTTCCAAGCAGCACCTTCTTGACCACCTTGCGGCAGATGTTGGCGATCTCGCGCTCGAGGTTGCGCACACCGGATTCACGGGTGTAATGGCGGATGCTGTCGCGCACGGCACCGGTGGTGATGTCGATCT
>DNIF01000105.1 GCA_003485715.1 Gammaproteobacteria bacterium | reverse complement strand
CGAGCGGGGTCTCGTCGAAGTGTTCGAAGACCTCCGCCAGCGGTCGCTCGAGGGAGGCCTCCACCAGCGCGCGGGCGATGTGCCCCGGGAAGGGCGGCACGCGGTCCTGCAGGCGGGTGAACTCGTTGGCGATGTCTTCCGGCAGCAGATCGCGCCGGGTGGAGAGCGTCTGCCCGAACTTGACGAACAGTGGCCCGAGCTCTTCCAGGGCATTGCGCAGCCGCTCGGCGCGCGGCAACCGCTGGCGGTACCAAGGCCAATGCCAGGGCAGCAGCGACAACGCGAGCCGCATCGGCTGCAACCAGGGCGTGTCGAGCAGGAGTTCGTGCACACCATGGCGCAGCAGCACGCGCTGGATGCGCCAGATGCGGAAGAACTGGCCGATGCCGAAACGGGCGCCCAAGCCTGTCAGCCTCGATTCGCAGGCGGAAGCGGCCGGGAGCCAAGCCTCGCCACCCGCGCGGCGAGCCGCTCCTGGCGTTCCCGCAGGACATCCACGGCATCGAGGAACTCCTGCATCTCGGCCGAACTGACCAGCAGATCGCCCTCATTCACGGCGTAATCCACCGCCGCCCGCAGGCCGGCCTCACCCGTACTTCGCAGGCGCGCACCCGTCGCGCGCAGCCCGCGCAGCGCCGCATGCGCGGGCACGTCGCCGGTCCAGCCGGCGAGGAGTTCCTCGAAGTCCACGTCGAGACCCGCGATCCACTTCTGGAAGCGCTGGGCAACGGCCAGATCACCCTGGAGCTCGACACTGCCGGGTGGTACCGGCTCACCTGCCGCGCGCGCGCGCAGCAGGGCAAAGATTCCCGCCGGTGTGCTCACGACCTCGACATCCGGGCGGCGCGTCGTTTCGTGCAGGAGATGCAGTCGCCCACCCTCAGGCGCAAGCAGGAAGCGGAGTTCCGGCTGCCGCAATTGCACGGCGATGAGTCGCCCCTCGAGGGCGTGCAACCCCGCCTCGGCGGCATCATCGGTGGCAATCGCGCGCGCGATGATTTCTTCCAACAGATGCTGCGCACGCTCGAGCAGCCGGCGGGTCAGCGGATTCACAGCGACCACCCGCGATGCAGGGCGACGATGCCGCCGCTCAGATTGTGCACATCCACGCGCTCCAGACCCGCCGCGCGAAAGAGGCCAGCGAGGGTTTCCTGGTCGGGATGGCGACGGATGGATTCCACCAGATAGCGATAGCTCGCTTCATCACCCGTCACCCAGCGACCGATCCGCGGGATCGCGCCGAAGGACCAGGCGTCGTAGAGCGTGCCGAGCGCTGCGGTGGTCGGGCGCGAGAACTCGAGTACGGCCAGCAGACCGCCCGGACGAAGCACCCGCCGGCATTCCGCCAGCACGGCCGATTTGTCGGTGACGTTGCGCAGCCCGAAGGCCATGACGATGCGATCCAGGCTGCCGCTGGCGAGGGGCAGGCGCTCAGCGTCGGCGCGCACGACGGCGACCTCGGCGCCGAGACCGGCATCGAGCAGCCGATCGCGCCCGCGGGCGAGCATCTCTGCGTTGATGTCGGCAAGCAGCACGCGCCCGTTCGGGCCGACCCGGCGAGCCAGAGCGAGCGAGAAGTCGCCGGTGCCACCGGCCAGATCGAGCACGCTCTGACCGGGCCGCACATCCAGCAACTCGAGCGCGAAGCATTTCCACAGGCGGTGGATGCCGAGCGACATGAGGTCGTTCATGAGGTCGTAGCGCCCGGCCACGCTGCTGAAGACCGCACCCACGTGGCGCTTCTTCTCGCCCCGCGGCACTTCCCGGTAGCCGAAGTCCGTGGTGTCGTCCGCTGAGTCCATGGTGTCAGCCTTCCGTCTGCGGTGGCAGCCCAGGGCGCGCAGCTCCTGCCGCGGCGCGGGCATCGAGGTAGGTTTGCCAGAGTCGATCGCGGTCCCGACCCAGGCGCTGCAGGTAGGCCCAGGTGTAGAGGCCGGTGTCGTGCCCATCATCGAAGACGAGTCGCACGGCGTACTGGCCCACGGGCTCGATGGTCAGGATGTTCACGTGCTCCTTGCCGAGCGGCAGCTCGCCCTGACCCGGGCCATGACCCCGCACTTCGGCCGAGGGTGAGTGTACGCGCAGGAACTCGCAGCTCAGCTCGTAACGCTCATCGGGGCCGAACACGACTTCGAGCAGGCGGCTCTTCTGGTGCAGGGTGATGGCACTGGGGATCGGACCCATGGGCTCTGGACTCGCAGGGGCTTCAGAGGATGTAGCGGGCAAGATCATCGTTGGCCAGCAGGGCACCGAGATGCGTGTCCACGTACGCGGCATCGATGCTGACCTCCCGCCCGGGTTCCTCCGACGCGGTGAAGCCCAGGCTCTCCATCAACCGTTCCAGCACCGTGTGAAGCCGGCGGGCACCGATGTCCTCGGAGGACTGATTCAGACGGTGCGCGACCTCGGCGAGACGCGCCACCCCGCTCTCGGCGAAGTTGATGCGCACGCCTTCGGTGGCGAGCAGCGCCTGATACTGGGTGGTCAATGAGGCGGCGGGCTCTGAGAGCACGCGGACGAAATCCTCCACCCCGAGCGGATGCAGCTCTACCCGGTTCGGCAGGCGGCCCTGCAACTCCGGAATGAGATCGGAGGGACGGGTCAGGTGGAAGGCGCCGGAGCAGATGAAGAGGATGTGATCCGTGCGCACGGTGCCGTACTTGGTGCTGACACTGGTGCCCTCGACCAGCGGCAGCAGGTCGCGCTGCACCCCCTCGCGCGACACCGATGGCCCATGCCCCTCGGAGCGCGAGGTGATCTTGTCGATCTCGTCGATGAAGACGATCCCGTCCTGCTCAGCCGCGCGCACACCCGCTGCCTTCACCGCCTCCTCGTCGATGCGACTGCCCGCTTCTTCTTCGGTCAACAGCCGCAGGGCCTCCGCCACCTTCACCCGGCGGCTACGCCGACGGGTGGCACCGAGATTCTGGAAGAGTTGCGAGAGCTGCTGCGACATCTCCTCCATGCCGGGCGGACTCATGATCTCGACACCGACCTGCGGTTGCGCGAGATCGACCTCTACCTCGCGATCGTCCAGCCGCCCCTCGCGCAGCATCTTGCGGAAGCGCTGGCGCGTGCCATCCGGGCCGCCATCACCAGGAAGGGTCTCGGCGCCCTTGGGCCCCGGCAGGAGGATGTCGAGCAGGCGCTCCTCGGCGGCATCGGCCGCCAGCGCTCGTGTCTCGGCCATCGCCCGCTCTCGCGCCAGCTTGATGGAGGCCTCGACCAGGTCGCGGATGATGGAATCCACGTCGCGGCCCACGTAACCCACTTCGGTGAACTTGGTCGCCTCCACCTTCACGAAGGGCGCGTTGGCAAGGCGCGCGAGGCGGCGTGCGATCTCGGTCTTGCCCACGCCGGTCGGGCCAATCATCAGGATGTTCTTGGGCGTGATCTCGCTCTTCAGCGGCTCGGCCACCTGCGCGCGCCGCCAGCGATTGCGCAGGGCCACGGCCACGGCGCGTTTGGCGGCGTCCTGACCGATGATGTGCTTGTCGAGCTGGCGAACGATTTCCTGAGGCGTGAGCGATGCTTGCATGGGCGGGAACCGGCACTCCAGTGTGGTTGACGAGATGGTTGACGCTGCTGGCGGCCCGGCCGTAGCGGGTCTGCCGCGATCACGCGCACCGTCTTCTTCAGGGCAGGGTTTCGAGCGTGAGCTGGGTGTTGGTGTAGACGCAGATCCCGGCGGCGATCCTGAGTGCGTGTTCCACTACCGCACTTGCCGGGAGCTCCGTGTGGCTGACCAGCGCGCGCGCAGCAGCCAGCGCGAAGCTGCCGCCGGAGCCGATGGCGATGAGATCATCCTCGGGTTCGATGACGTCCCCCGTACCCGAGACGATGAAACTCGCCGTGACGTCGGCCACCGCCAGCAGGGCCTCGAGCCGACGCAACGACCGATCCATGCGCCAATCCTTTGCCAGCTCCACCGCGGCCCGCGTGAGATTGCCGCCGTACATCTGCAACTTGCCTTCGAATCGCTCGAACAGGGTGAAGGCATCGGCTGTGCCACCGGCGAAGCCGGCAAGCACCCGCCCATCGTGCAGACGCCGCACCTTGCGCGCGTTGCTCTTCAGCACGGTATTGCCGAGCGACACCTGGCCGTCGCCGCCCATGCACACGCCACCCTGACGGCGCACGGCCAGGATCGTCGTGCCGTGGAAGTCATGCATCGAATGAGGCCCCCTTTGTGCACCCGCCAGCGCGGGCTGAAGGTGTGCGAGTGTACACGCGGGGTGACCCGGCCCCAGCCTTCCCAGAGGGCGGGGCGGGAGGCCCGGGTTCGGGGAGGACGGCGGGTCAAGCCAAGCGCGTCATCGTCTGCGCAGGCGGGGATGACGACCAAACTGCATCCCGGCGCTGGCCTGCCATCCAGCGGGCCTCGCCCCCGCTCGACGCGCCGCCGTCCTGGACGAAGGCCGGCACCTTGCCGTCCGGCCTCCTCAACACGCATCGCTCCCGGCGGATCGCCCGCCGGAAGGATTGGGCTGTGGTGGCCCAGTCGACG
>DNIF01000208.1 GCA_003485715.1 Gammaproteobacteria bacterium | reverse complement strand
TGGGTCTGCTCGCGACCCGCCCGCACGCCGTCGAGGCGCTCGGTCGGGCGAGTCATTTCGTGTTCGACAAGACCGGCACCCTCACCGAAGGGCGCCCGGCCCTCGCCAGCACTCACCCGCACGGGGATCTCGATCCCGCCGGCGCCCTCGCCCTGGCGGCGACACTCGCCCAGGCCTCGGAGCATCCCCTCTCCCGCGCCCTGGTGGCGGCAGCCGGCGGTTCAGCCCGAACGGCCGCCGAGGCGGTCGAGAACGTCCCCGGGGGGGGGCTCACCGCCGCGCTCGCGGGCCGACGGGTGGTGCTGGGATCCCCGGCCTTCGTGCAGCAAAGCCTCGGTATCACCCTGCCAGCGGACCCCTGCGCGGATGGGGATACCCCCGTTCTGCTCGCAGATGCCAACGGCCCCATCGCCACCTTCGGTCTGCGTGATCGCCTGCGCCCCGGTGCCCCGCAACTCATCCAGGGCCTCAAGGCGCGGGGCTGTCGCGTCACCATGCTGACCGGCGATGCGGCGGCACCCGCCCAGGCCGTGGCGCGCCGGCTCGGTATCGACGAAGTGGAGGCCGGGCTTTCTCCTGCTGGCAAACTCGCTCGGCTAGAGGCCTTCACCGCGGGCGGGGCGACGGTCGCCATGGTGGGTGACGGGGTGAACGATGCGCCGGTGCTCGCGGCGGCCACCGTATCGGTGGCCATGGGTCAGGGCACGGCGCTCGCGCGCAGTGCCGCCGATGCGATCTTCCTCGGCAGTGACCTCGAGCGTCTGCTGGCGGCGCGAGACACCGGACGACGGGCGCTCGCCATCATCCGCGAGAATCTGGCCTGGGCGCTGGTCTGGAACATCGGCGTGCTCCCGGCCGCCGCGGGGGGCTGGCTTTCGGCCTGGCTGGCCGCCCTCGGCATGTCGGGGAGTTCGCTGCTGGTAGTGCTGAACGCCCTGCGGGTGTCCGGGTCCGACCGGGTCCGAAGGCTGACCGCCGAACCCCGCACGGCCCAGGCCGTCGTCCCCGCATCACCCGCCATCCCCGCCCCCGATAGAGACACTCGGGGGCAGGCTGCGGCGGGTACCCAGTCCTTGCACGAGGACGTCACGAGCAATTTCGAGCGGCGCGAGTCGCCGAAGGCACGATAGGCAACCGGGATGGAAGTCCTGCCACTCATCATCACCATCTCCCTGGCGCTAGTGGCCGGGATCGCCGCAGTGTTCATCTGGGCGGTGAGAAGTGATCAGTTCGAGGACCTCGAAGGCCCAGCCTGGCGCATGCTGCAGGACGATGACAGTCGACCGCCGGCCGAAGGGCCCGACGAACAGTCCACCACGTCTCCGACCCAATCAAGACCCAACTCTGCGGCCGCAACGCCACGACGAGACACCGGCAAAGACCGCAGCGACTAGCCCCCGACGCGCGCGGTGGTCGGCATCCAGTTGAGGGGGGGTGTCTCGGCCCCGCGTTCGACGCTCGCCCGCTCGCTCTCGACGGGGCGCCCGCACAGTGCCTCTCCCACACGCTCGAGCAGCCGATGCTGGGAGAAAGGCTTCTCGAGGTAGTCCAGGGCACCGGCGCGCATGACTTCCACGGCGGCCTGCACATCGGTGCGGTTGGCCATGACGATGACCGGCAAGCGCGAGCCACGGCGGCGCAGGCGCTCGAGGAGCTCGAGCCCGCTCATGCCCGGCAGACCCAGTTCCGTAATGAGACAGACCGGCGCACCTTCAGCGGTGGTTGCCTCGGACTCGACCGTTACCGCCTCTGCCACCTCCACGCCCGCTGCCGCCTCACCCAGGGCCGCAAGCAGCCCCTCCGCACTGGGGAAGGTGCGCACCGACAGGTGGTAGGCCCGCAGCATGGACTCGAGCCCACGCGCCACACCGAAGTCGCCATCGACGACATACACGCGGGCACCGTCCGGGAGCCGTTCCAGCCCGGCCTCCAGCGCTGGCCCAAGCACTGCCGCGGCCGACGATCCTGGACGCGCCGGGCTCACGAGGATGCCACCGATTGACGCTGCCCCCCGCCGAGGAGGGCGCGCAGACCGTCGATGTCCAGGATGCGCACCCGCCGACGCTCCACGTCGAGCAGGCCAGACTGACAAAACAGGGTAAACAGGCGGCTGACCGTTTCCACCGCCAGCGCGAGATAGTTGGCGATGTCCTGACGCGACATGCTGAGGTTGAATTCGGTACTCGAATAGCCACGGCGGGCGTACTCGCGGGACAGCCCGAGCAGGAAGGCAGCCAGCCGTGCATCCGCCGCCCGCTGACCGACAAGAGCGAGGCGGCCCTGCTCCGCCACCAGTTCTCGCCCGGCCAGGCCGAGGAGTTCACGGGCAGCCTCGGGGTTGCGGGTGAGGAGCTGGTCGAGTTCTTCGCTGCTGATGCGGCAGAAGCTCGCCATCTCAAGCGCAGTGGCGGTCGCGTGATAGACATCCCCACACAGGCCGTCGAGGCCGAGCACCTCACCAGGCATGTGGAAACGCACCACCTGTTCGACCCCGTCGGTGGCATTGGTGCTGGTCTTCACGGAACCCGACCGCACGACGAACAGCCCCTTGAACACCTCTCCCTGCCGGAACAGCAGCTTACCGCGCTGGACAGCACCACCGCGGCGGGCGCCGTCGGCACCACGCCGAAGTGCCTCGCAGATGCCGCCCAAGTCACAGCGACGACACGCGGCCGGCCGGGAGGCGGCTTCGAACTGGACCACGTTACCGGTCGGCAGGCTCATGTTGTGTTCCCTCAATCGTGATGTGGCCGCAAGTTGCTGCGCATCAGTATTGGGGGGGGCAACGCCAGCCTCCATCGTGACTTCACCCGGTTGACGCCGTGGGATCCACGTATACCCCGGCCGCAGAAGTCTGCCTCTGGCGCACCGTGGGCCGGCGCAGACCCGGACGGGGTCAACCCGGGGCGTCGCCGTCTGCCGGGACGATGTCGGCCA
>DNIF01000042.1 GCA_003485715.1 Gammaproteobacteria bacterium | reverse complement strand
AGCCCCGGTTCAGGCGCGCGCGCGTACAACGGTCCCGCCTTCGACCGGGGCCAACGGTCCCCCTCCCCCGTCACGTCGCTGAGTCGACGGCGGTCCCGGTCGAGGCATCCTCCCGATGGAAGCGTCCTGCCTGCGGTCCCGACCCTGCCGAACGTCATCCCGTTTGCGGCCCAGCCGAGCGTCCCCCGAGCGGATGTTCCCATCGTCTGGAGCCCCCTTTTACCAGCGTGCCCTCGTGACTTCTGCCCTTTCCTGTCTGTTCTTCCTCTCGACGGGGCTGCCGGCGAATGCGACGGTGGCAATGGAGCCCCCGGTGAAGCGGCCCGTGCCGGCGGCCGAGTGGCCGATCTCGGCCACGATGATGCGCCTCGGTGTCGAGCCCGCTGTGCGTTCGCGGCTCGCCGGCGAGGAAGTCGGCGAATCGGCCGCGGCAGCGGCGGCACAGGCGGCCACCGGTGGCCGGGTGGTCGCGGTGCGTCGCAGCGGGGCCACCTATGAGGTCACCGTCCTGCTCGATGACGGACAGGTGCGGGTGCTGCGGATCGATGCTCAGAGCGGTCAGGTGGTGGGTGGCTGAGGCCGGGACGCGGTAGTGCGGGTGCTCATCGTCGAAGACGAATCCACGTTGCGTCAGGCACTTGCGCGCAGTCTGCGCGCGCTTGGTCACGTGGTGGACGAGGCCGCCGATGGCCCCGAAGGCGGCTACATGGGCGAAGAGTTTCCGATCGAGGTGGCCGTCGTGGATCTCGGTCTGCCGCGTGGCGATGGCATGGAACTCATCCGCCGCTGGCGTGCCCGCGGTCGGCATTTCCCGGTGCTCGTGCTGACTGCCCGTGATCGCTGGGAGCAGAAGGTCCTGGCCCTGGAGGCCGGGGCCGACGATTACCTCACCAAGCCGGCGCAGATCGAGGAGTTGGTGGCGCGGCTGCGCGCGCTCGTCAGGCGCAGTCACGGCTGGTCGAGCGATATTCTCAGTCTGGGGGATTGGCGGCTGGACACCGCCGCACAGCGGCTGACGGTCGAGGGCCGACCGGTGGAACTCACTGCCTACGAGTACCGCCTGCTCGAGGTGCTGATGCGCGAGGCCGGCAGCGTGCTCGGCAAGACCCGTCTGACCGAGCGCCTCTATCCCGACGAGGACGAGCGCGACAGCAACGTGCTGGAAGTGCTGGTCGCCCGCCTGCGCCGCAAGCTCGCCACGGTGGACGGCCGGCAGCCCATCCGCACGCTCCGCGGTCGCGGCTATCTCTTCGATGCCGTGCGGGGGGACGACGGCTGATGTGGTCACCCCGGTCGGCCAGACCTGCGGGCGTCGCCGCCGACGCGGTTCACGCGATCAGGCGAGGCCCCGGATCGCAATCCCTACCACCCGATGCCATGAAGACGTGCTGACACCGACAGTGGCTGCGCCCACCAGCCAGCGCGCGCAGCCGTCGCTGGTTTCGCGCCTGCTGTGGGTCACCGCCCTCGCGCTCATCGTCTTTCTTGGCGGGACCGGCTTTGCGCTCGATCAGGGCTTCCGGGCCGCAGTGGAGACCGGCGTGCAGGAGCGTCTGGAGGCCGAGGTGTACCTGCTGCTCGGTGCCGCCCGCATCGAACGCCCCTATGACCCCGGTCTCATGCCCGACAGTCTTGCCGAGCCGCGCCTGTCTACCCCCGGCTCCGGGCTGCATGCCCAGATCGTCGATGACCGCGGCCGGATCCTGTGGCGCTCACGGTCATTGCTCGGCGAGTCCCTGCCAGTGGGGCCGGCGCCGGATATCGGCCAATGGCAGCACGACCGAATCGATTTCCAGGATCTTCAGGGCGCCTTTCGCGTCCGTCTGACGGTGGGCATCGAGGCCATGGCACCGGGTCGATCCCTCACCTTCTCGGTGGTCGAGGATCGCCAGTTCTTCGAGCGTCAGGTACAGGGCTTCCGGCAGCGCCTGTGGGGCTGGCTGGTCGGGACGGGGACGGTGCTCGTGCTGGTGCAACTGCTGCTCATGCGCTGGGGGTTGGCACCGCTACGGCGGCTGGCGGGGGAACTCACCCGCATCGAGGCCGGCGCTGCCGATCGGCTTTCGGCTGATTATCCGCGAGAGCTGCAAGGCGTGACGGCCAACCTGAACACCTTGCTGGATGCCTCGCATGCGCAACTGCGGCGTTATCGCAACGCGCTGGGAGATCTCGCGCATAGTCTGAAAACGCCGCTTGCGGTACTGCGAGCAACGGTGGATGCGCCCCCGGACCTGCCCGAGCTGCTGCAGACCGTGCGCGAGCAGTCCGAGCGATTGCGGTCGAGCATGGACTACCAATTGAAGCGCGCTGCTGCCTCCGGCCGTCGCACGCTGCTCGCCCCGGTGCGGGTGGCACCCGTGCTGGCACGTCTGTGCGCCTCACTGCAGAAGGTCTACACGGATCGCGGGCTCTGCATCGAGAGTCACTGCCCGGATGAGGCAGGTTTCCCGGGGGACGAGGGCGATTTGTTCGAACTCCTCGGTAACCTGCTCGATAACGCCTGCAAGTGGGGGCGTTCGCGCGTGCGAGTGACCATCACGGAAGTCGTGCCGACTTCCGGGCTCGGGCCACGTTTGCTGATCGTGGTGGAGGATGACGGACCCGGGCTACCGCCGGGCAGCCTCGAGCAGTTGCTGCAGCGAGGCGTACGGGCTGATGTCCGGCAGCCGGGACATGGCATCGGGCTGGCTGTGGTGGCAGCCCTTGTGGAGGCCGCCGGTGGCCGGATCGACGGGGGCGGCAGCGTCCTTGGCGGGGCGCGCATCGAGGTCCGTCTCTAATCGGGGCATCCACTCTCTAGCGCCGCCTGGCCAGCGGCTCAGTCGCCGCCGGTGGAGTTCGTGGCGCTCTGGTAGTGAGCGCGTGCGCGTTCGATGTTCTCGCTGGAAGTCTTCACGAAGCGATCCCGCGCGGTGCGCGTGGTGAAACAGAAAGTCTCGCCGTTGTGCGGGTCGAGCCAGGTGACAGTGCAGTCGGTAAGAATGCGGTGGCCGTAGACCCAACCGAGCGCGCATTGCCCGTCAAGAGCGATGCGCCGCTTGGGTACGCCTTCCGATTGGACGGGCAGTGCAGAGATGAGCAGCAGGGCAACCGTTGTGAGCGAACGCCTAGGCATCCAGATCTGTTTCCAGGCCATCACACGACGGGCTCCCAGGGTAACGTGGCAATACAGTGCGGGAGAATCTCCCGGCTATCGCGGCATTATCGCCTGTTGCTGCGGCTGGTGCCGTCTCCCGCAGCACAGGGACACAACTTCCTGCCCTTGGCGACCGCGACGCGTCTGCGACCGCCCCATGATCGATGAGTTCAGCCGCAGTCCATCCGCCAGCGGAGTGCGTGCCATTCCCGCCGGCAATGCCAGGCGGGGTCGGTCCGGCGGATGCGCAGGCCGTTCAATCAAGGGGTTCGCGATGGGCGGCCGGCTTGCAGGGAAGTTCCCCTGAACGTAGGCTCGCGGGCTTTGGTCCGCCCGGCAGGCCCGCCCGGGCGGCGGCAACCGGGAAATCCCCCTGCACGTGAAGATTGCATCCTTTGACCTCGACACCCTCCTCGCCTGCGGCCGGGGAGAACTCTTCGGCCCTGGCAATGCCCAGCTCCCGTTGCCGCCGATGCTCATGTTCGACCGCATCACCCACATCGACGACGCCGGTGGCCAATACGGCAAGGGCTGCATCCAGGCCGAACTCGATATCCACCCCGGGCTTTGGTTCTTCGAGTGTCACTTCGCCGGTGATCCGGTGATGCCCGGCTGTCTCGGGCTCGATGCCTTGTGGCAGCTCATCGGCTTCCACCTCGCGTGGACGGGTGGCCTTGGCCGCGGTCGCGCCCTCGGTGCCGCACTCACGGAGTTCAAGGGGGAGGTGACACCGGCGGCCCGCCTCGTCACTTACCGCATCGACATGAAACGGGTGATCCGGCGCGGGGTCGTGCTGGGGGTGGCGGATGCGGTGCTGGAGGTGGACGGCCGCCCGATCTACCGAGCAGCCGATCTGCGCGTCGGGCTCTTCCGTGAGGGGATCGGCGGCGCCCAGGTGGCCTGAGCGCCCGAACGACGGCAGCCGCCCACCTGTTCGTGGGCGACGTGCCGGACGCACGTTCCTCAGGCCATAAATGCCTCGCGTGCGGCTGCCACGGTCGTGTCGAGGTCGGCCTCGGTGTGTGCTCCACTCAGGAAGCCGGCCTCGAAGGCCGAGGGTGCCAGATAGACTCCCCGTGCCAGCATGGCGTGGAAAAAGCGCCGGAAGC
The DNA here is from genome assembly GCA_003485715.1 of Gammaproteobacteria bacterium. GTDB lineage: Bacteria > Pseudomonadota > Gammaproteobacteria > UBA7966 > UBA7966 > UBA7966. Next base: position 6,202 of record DNIF01000042.1, on the reverse strand, counting down.
GCTCGACATCGGCGGTCATGACGTCGGCGAAACTGCGGACCTGCTTCAGCTCGGTGAAGAAAAAACCGAACATGCCACACACGGCGGTAGTGGCGAGTGCCACCCCGGTGGCGGCTGCCGCCTCGGTCAGGCCTGCGACCAGACGCCGGGTGCGTGCCTCGAGGGTGGTGTGGAAGCCGGGCTCGGCGATGAGGTCCAGCGTGGTGATACCGGCGGCCATGGCCACCGGATTACCCGACAACGTGCCGGCCTGATAGACCGGCCCGAGTGGCGCGATGTGCTGCATGATGTCGGCACGTCCGCCAAAGGCCCCGACGGGCATGCCACCACCGATTACTTTGCCCAGGGTAGTGAGGTCCGGCCGGATGCCGAGCAGCTCCTGCGCACCGCCGGGTGCGACGCGAAAGCCGGTCATCACCTCGTCGAAGATGAGCACGGTGCCGTGGCGCGTGCACAGCTCGCGCAGTGTCTCGAGGAAGCCCGGCTCCGGCAGCACGCAGTTCATGTTGCCTGCCACCGGCTCCACGATCACGGCGGCGAGGCTGTCGCCCAATTCGCGAAAGACCTCCCGCACCCCATCGCTGTCGTTGTAGGTTGCGGTGAAGGTCTCGCGGGCCAGCGCCGCGGGGACGCCGGGCGAGGTGGGAACGCCAAGGGTGAGGGCTCCGGAGCCGGCCTTCACCAGCAAGGAATCGCTGTGACCGTGGTAGCAGCCCTCGAACTTGAGGATGCGGTCCCGACCGGTGAAGCCGCGCGCCAGGCGCAGCGCGCTCATGGTGGCCTCGGTGCCCGAACTCACGAAGCGCACCAGTTCCACCGAGGGCAGCAGGCGGCGGATGCGTTCGGCCAGTGCGGTCTCGGCCGCCGTGGGGCAGCCGAAGGACAGACCGCGGGCCGCAGCGGCCTGCACGGCTGCCACCACCTGCGGATGCGCGTGGCCCAGGATCGCCGGCCCCCAGGAGCCGATGTAGTCGATGTAGCGACGGCCATCGGCATCCCACAACCAGGCACCCTCGGCGCGTTCCATGAAAACCGGCGTGCCGCCGACCCCGCGGAAGGCGCGCACGGGCGAATTCACGCCACCAGGGATCGATTTCCGGGCCTGTTCGAACAGCAGTTCGGACTGCGACATGGGCTTCCTCGAAGGTTGGCTGATGAAATGGGCCGCAGGCGCCAATCTACCGCGCCTGCCTGTCCCTTGCCTCGATTGCTGCACGTCGGCGGGGTGTCAGGTCGTGCCCGTGCGGCGGCGGGCCGTTCACGGTGCCGTGGATTTACGCGCAGCCAGCACGCGCTGGAAGGCCCGCACGGCGGCGACCGGCTCCGGCTCCGCCCAGACGCCGCTGATGACGGCCAGCCAGTCGGCACCCGCAGCGAGACAGGCATCGGCACGCGCCGCCGTGATGCCGCCGATGGCCACGAGTGGAGCGTTGAAGCGCGCCCGCGCGGCGATGATGGGGGCGAGGCCGGCGACCACGGCCAAGGGCTTGCTCGGTGAGGCATGGACCGCGCCGAAGGCGAGGTAGTCGGCACCCGCAGCGAGCGCGGTCTCGGCATGATCGAGGTCGGCGTGACAGGTGGCGCCGATGAGGGCCGCAGGCCCGAGGCGCGCCCGCGCCACGGCGATGGCCGTGTCGCTGCGCCCCAGATGGACGCCATCGGCGTCGCAGGCCAGCGCGAGGTCGAGGTCGTCGTTGACGAGGAACAGTGTGCCGCTCGCCTGCGTCAGCCGGCGCAGCCGTAGGGCGAGCGGGCGCAGTTGCAGCCCGCTGGGCTTGACCCGCAATTGCAGCATGCCCGGTGCCTCGGCCAGCACGGGCGCGAGTACCGCTTCCACCCAGGCCGCATCGAGGTCTGCGGGCGTGATGAGGAGCAGGCCACCGGCGGCCAGGCGTTTGCGGGTTGTGTCGGTATGTCTGGCGGCGGGTGTCATTTCAGGGCCGGCGCGCTACCGGCACCCCACTGGCCACCGGGAAGCGCGTCGGCAGCCACTGGCCGCGGCCGACCGCTGCGCCCGCTGCCAACGCCTCCCAGGTGTAGGCCTGCGCCTCCGCCACCGCCTGCTCGAGCGTCCGGCCGAGTGCCAGCCCGGCGGCCACACTGGAGGCCAGCGTGCAGCCCGACCCGTGGTACTCGGCGGTGAGCCGCGGCCAGGCCCAGGCGATGGGGGGCTCGCCCGGTTGGTAGAGGCGATTCACCACCTCGATGGACTCGGCATGCGTTCCGGTGAGAAGGATGGCTCCGGCGCCACGGGCGAGCAGATCGGCACCGAGCAGATCGGGTTCGCGAGCGGCCTGCAGGTCCCGCCCCGCCAGATGGCAGGCCTCCAGAATGTTTGGTGTGGCCACGGTCGCGAGCGGCAGCAGCGCCTCCGTCACCCAGGCGGTGAGCACCGAATCGGCGAGGGTCTGGCCGCCGCCGGAGGCGAGTACCGGATCGAGGATGACCGGAACGTGCAGACGGCCCAGGATCTCCGTCACCACCTGCACCAGCGTGCTGTCTCCGAGTACGCCAATCTTCACGGCATCCACCGGGATGTCGTCCAGCAGCAGGCGCGCCTGTGCCCGGAGGTCATCCGCCGCCTGCGGCCGGATGTGCCGCACGCCGTGCGTATCCTGGGCCGTGAGGGCCGTGATCAGGGTCACTGGACGCACGCCGTGTGCGAGCAGGGTCTCGATGTCGGCCTGCACGCCGGCTCCTCCGGTGGGGTCGTGGCCGGCGATGACGAGCACGCAGGGGCGCTGGCGTGTGGTCATGTCGCCGACCGCAGCAGGGCTGCGTTCCATCCTCCGGCCATCGGGCCGGCAACGACGACGTGACGGCTCATGCCGCCTCCCGGGCAGGTGCTACGGTCATCTGCCCCGGTGCGAAGCGATGTGGCACGGTGGATCCTCCCGCACGCCCGCCCCCGGGGTGTCTGCACGGGCTGGGCTTCGCGCTATCCTGCCGACCCTCCGAGATGGGTCGCCGCCCGGCGACCCGATGAATGCGAGCGGCAGGGTCATGAAAACATACATGTGCATCGTCTGTGGCTGGGTTTATGAGGAAGCACGCGGCGCGCCGGAGGAAGGCATCGCGCCCGGCACCCGCTGGGAGGACGTCCCCGCGGACTGGACGTGCCCGGAGTGTGGTGCCGGAAAGGGCGATTTCCAGATGGTCGAGGTCTGATCGCGGGGCCGGGCCGCTAGAAGGGGCGCACTACCGCGAGGATGACCACCCCCACCAGCACCAGCACCGGGAATTCGTTGAACCAGCGGTAGAACACATGGCCGTGCGGGTTCTGATCGGCAGCGAAACGCTGCACGTAATGGCCACACCAGACGTGATAGATGATAAGGCTGGCGATCAGGGTTAGCTTCGCGTGCATCCAGCCCTGATCGGCGTAGTGGGCGAGCCCGTGAGCGAAAAGAAGCCAGCCGCCAAAGACGAGCGTGAGCACCCCGCCGGGTGTGGTGATGCCCCAGTAAAGCCGGCGCTCCATCACCTTGAAGCGCGCGATGCTGACCGGATCCGTAGCCTGCGCGTGATAGACGAACAGCCGTGGCAGATAGAAGAGCCCGGCAAACCAGGTCACCATGAAGATGAGGTGTAGGGCCTTGATCCACAGCATAGCCAGTTCCCCGCGAATCCCACGCGCTGACGCGCTGGACGCACCCGCCGGCGTCCCGTGCCACGCACAGTGTGCCCCAGCGCCCGGCACTTGGGTGGATGTCGCATGACAAGGGTTGCTGGCGATGGAGCCGATGGGTCGATCGGCTGGTGGCGAATGTCGGTAACGCAACCGGGCGCGGGGGCCACGACATGAGTGCGCGGATCGGTATCGTCGGGGGCAGCGGTTACACGGGCATCGAGCTGCTGCGCATCCTGCTTGCGCATCCGGCTGTAACGGTGACCCAGGTGACGTCTCGAGCCGAGCGGGGGCAGGCCGTGGCCAGCGTCTATCCCTCCTTGCGCGGCCACTGCGGGCTCCTGTTCGTCGATCCGGCCGACCCCGGCCTGTTCGAATGTGATCTCGTCTTCTTCGCCACACCCAACGGCACCGCCATGCGGCAGGCCCCGGCCTTATTGGACGCCGGGGTCCGCGTCGTCGATCTCGCGGCCGATTTCCGTCTGCGTGACCCGGCCGAGTGGGAGCGCTGGTACGGTGAGCCGCATGCCTGTCCGGAGCTGCTCGAAGAGGCGGTCTACGGGCTGGTGGAAACCGCACGGGATGCCGTGCGTGGTGCCCGGCTGGTGGCCAATCCGGGTTGCTATCCCACTGCCGTGCAACTCGGCCTGTGGCCGCTGCTCGCGAGCGGCAGTGTGGACTGCGAAGACCTCATCGCCGATACGAAATCGGGCGTCAGCGGGGCAGGCCGCCACCTGCGCACCGGCTCTCTCTATGCCGAGGCGGCGGACAGTCTCGCCGCCTACGGGGTGTCCGGGCATCGGCACTGGCCCGAGATCCGCCAGGGCTTGACGCGTCTGGCGAGCGGGCGCGCTGTGGGTCTCACTTTCGTGCCACACCTGACCCCAATGATCCGCGGTATTCATGCCACGCTCTACGCGCGCCCGCAGTCGGGCCATCCTGCGCCCGACTGGCAGGCCCTGTTCGAGCAGCACTATGCGGGCGAGGCCTTCGTCGATGTGCTGCCGCAGGGGCAGTATCCCGACACTCGCTCCGTGCGCGGCGCCAATACCTGTCGCATTGCCGTCGAGCCAGCCCCGGACGGCACGCGGGTGGTGGTGATGGCAGTAATCGACAACCTCGTGAAGGGGGCAGCCGGTCAGGCGGTACAGAATATGAACGTTATGCTGGGGCTGTCGGAAACGGCCGGCCTCGACGCCATCGCCGTGGTGCCCTGAACCAGCGTTAGTCCCCGGGGCGGCGGTGTCGGCAAGGTCCGAACCATCGGGCGGGCTCGTCTACCCACGGGTGGACGGAATCATCCAGGTCGCCAGCGGGTCTTCGGGATGACGTGCCGGAGCAGTCGGAACAATCGGGGCCACTGGGGCAAACCGGGCAGCCGGAGTCCAAAGTTCAAAGTTTCAAGGAGTGAACAAATGTCCAACAGCCAGACAGCTACGACCCTCGACGAGGAACCGGGATTGCGTTTCACCGACGCAGCGGCCGGCAAGGTGCGCGAACTCATGGTCGAGGAGGGCGATGAGTCCCTCATGCTGCGCGTTTACATCTCGGGCGGCGGTTGCTCGGGTTTCCAGTACGGCTTCACCTTCGAACAGGCGCTGGGCGACGGCGACGAGGTATTCGAAAACGGTGGCGTCAGGCTGCTGGTCGACCCGATGAGCTTCCAGTATCTGATGGGTGCCGAGATCGACTACACCGAGGGCCTGAGCGGAGCCCAGTTCGTGATCCGCAATCCGAACGCCAGCACGACCTGCGGCTGCGGTTCGTCGTTCTCGGTGTAGGTCTGCTCCCCGCTCGGCGCGCGGGACGGCGCGGGTTGCTCTCTCGTCGTTCGGCCCCTCTCCCCTCGGGAGAGGGGTTGGGGTGAGGGTCGGGAGATGCCACGTCACGAGGCCTCTCTCCGATAAAAGTGCTGTGAGTGCGTCCGCAGATCTGCTGACGATCCGCAGCCCACGCCCTCCGCTTCAGTCGCTGAGCGGATCGATCCGTGTGCCGAGCAGACAGGGCGCGCGAGCCCCGGTCACGCTCGTGAGGTTCCCGGGCCGACCGGCCACGCGCTCGCGTGCTAGCCAGGCGAAAGCCATGCACTCCATCCACGCGGCGGGCACGCCGGCGGCGTCGCTTGGCGACACCGGCCAGTGTGGCAGGCGCTTGCGCAACGCCTGCACCAGGTAAGCGTTGCGGCTGCCACCACCGCAGAGATAGAGCGGCGCAGCGGGCGGCAATCGCCCCTCCACTTCCCGCGCCACCGTCTCAACGGTGAAAGAAAGCAGCGTTCGCTGCACGTCCTCTGGGGGCAGGTCATGCAAATGGCTGCCGGCGTTTTGCCGTAGCCAGGTGAGGTTGAAGAGTTCGCGACCAGTGCTGCGGGGCGGCGGGCTGTGCAGCCACGGTTCTTCGAGCAGTTTGCTCAACAGTGGCTGGTGAACTCGACCGCGCGCTGCCCAGGCCCCATCTTCATCGAGAGGCAGGCCGTGGATGAGGTCGATCCATCGATCGAGCAGGGTGCAGGCCGGCCCGGTATCGAACGCAGTGACCGGGCCATCGTCAGCGGGGATCAGGGTGAGATTGGCG
>DNIF01000269.1 GCA_003485715.1 Gammaproteobacteria bacterium | reverse complement strand
AGCACCAGCACGTCGGCTCCGACCTCCGGCAATTGGCGCAAACCCAGTTCGGCGCTCTCGGCCTCGCCCAGGATGGTGAACCCGGCGGCCTCGAGTGCCTGGCGGCATCCACGCCGGATCATGGCGTGGTCATCGATGATGAATACCGACACTTCCCTTGACATGGCCCGGGTGAACTCCCATGAAGCAAGACTTGAACAGGCAAAGGTTCGCAGTGAAAGCGGGATGGTACGCCGCCATCGACGACACTCTCTTGGGAAAGCATCGGGGCTTTGACGTCGCGATTTCCCCCGCAGAGTGCCCGCCGACCCGGATGTTCCGCGCCCTGCCGCGCCCCGGAACGCACACTCCGTCAGGACTGACAGCCGGTGTGGCGGCAGTGCTGGCCGTCGCCTGCCTCGCGGGGTGCGGGGTCGATGCGCCGCCGACCGATGCGGACGGCCCAGTCGCGCGAGCAGAGCCGGTCGCGGCCAGACCCCAGGCGGTATACGCCGAGATCCCGAAGCTGGATTTTTCCGACGAGGAAGGGAATCTCTGGCTGTCCGCCGCAGACACGCGAGATCCCCTGGTCTGGCTCGAGACCTTCGACGCTTCCCCAGAAGCCGGAACCGCCGAGCGGCGCGCAGAACGATTTGACCTCATCGCTCGCCTGAATGAGCGCTACATCGAAGATCCGAGAATGCTCGCCAACCGGACCGTGCAGTTGCAGACCATGCTCGGCGAGGTTGGGGTGCAGGAGGACATGCACGTCCTGCTGCGTGGTTTCGCCGGCCGAACGCAAGGGGTTTCCGCCCCCTCCTTCGGCGAGATCGTGAGCTTCTATGTGACGCTCAGGGCTGCCGGGGCGTCGCATGAGGAGGCCCTGGAGCAACTCGCCAAGGACCAGCCCCCCACTGGCGCGAAACAACCGCCAATGGAGCCTCCGGCACCGACCGCCGGCGGATGATGTCGCCGCGATGGCACTGGTCATCGGTGCACGAAGCAGGCGTGTGTGCGGAGATCGGTTCCCGTGCATCGAGCGTCACTGCAAGAAGCGTCCCTCGCCATCGGGAAAGGGTCGCGAATCACCGATGCAGTGTCGTTGTGTGCCAAGTGAGGGGAACCGTTTGCGCCGCCTTGGCTCCACCTGCGTGGGACCGGCCCCAACCCGCACGGAGCACGAGGCATGCGCACCCTGTTCGACATCCTGCTTTCCTGGGCGGTGACGCTCTCGGGATATCCGCCGCCAGGCGTTGTCCCCGAGGTGACACCCATTCCTCCCGCAGAGCTTCATCAGCGGGTGTGCAAAGGTGAGCCCTGTGCTGCATTGGCGATGCTGCTGCCCGATGAAGATCGCATCCTCGTGGACGAACGCTTGAACCTCGAGCAAGACACTGAGGCACAAGGGCTGCTGGTCCATGAATTCGTCCACTTCCTGCAGCGGCGAGCGGGGAAGATGGACCGGACCGACATGAGTTGCGAGGAACGCATGAGTCTGGAGCGAGAGGCCTACATCGTGCAGGCTCGCTTTGCCGCTGAGCACGGCAGCGGATCGCAGACCGCTGCCGCGGCACTCGAACTTCTGCCTCGCGTCTGCGCCAAGCCGGGAGCAGTACCCGCTATGGGCGGCATGCCCCATTCGCCACTCCAACCAGGCAGTCCCTGAATTTTCAACCAAGAAACGGAGGCTCGAGGCCCATGAACAACAAGTTGCGCCGGTTCGCCGGTGTGATGCTTGCAACCCTGCTGTCTCTCACCGCTCCCCAGATTGCGACGGCCGCTGTTGGCCCGGAGGGCTTGAGCGAGTCCGAGGTGCTCAAGCTGGTGGTCGGCAAGACAGCGGATGACGTCAAGGTGGCTTTAGGTGAGCCGCAGCGGGTCGTGCAGGGGAAGGACGGTATCGAGCACTGGTACTACGAGGACATCGTGCGCATCGGCAGCAGCATGAAGCGCTTCGGGGCCACCGAGGTGGTGCTTACCTCAGGTCAGGTGAATCATCTCATGAACCACATGCGCATGCCGGCCGCGAAGCAGACAGTCCCAGGGCAGTAAGCAGTGTCAGGCGGCGCGGAACGCATCCGCGTCGCCTTCTCGATGGGGCCCGGACCAACTGGTCGCGCGTGCGCCCCGATCGATCAGTTACACCCACGGTCGCGCGGTCACCCCGCCGCAGCGGCGCTTGGCCCGAAGGCTCCGCAGCGAGTGAACCGGGATCCAAAGCCACCTGGACGACGCACGGAACGGCAGTCGCCCCAGCTCGATTCACGCCAGTACCGCTGCCCGCAGCCACTGTAACCTGTAGCGCACATGCTGCGCTGCGCTGCGGCGGCAGCGCGCGCTCTGGCCAGCAATCGCGTGGGTCTGATCCACGTCTGAACGCAGATCACACAGCCGCGATGGCTTCCGATGCTGCGTTGCGGGATGCCCCCCGGATGCAGGTGAGGCCGATCTCCCAAGCTCAACGGGTGAATATTCCTCTCAACAGGCGAGGGCAGCAGGACTAGGTTCATCGGGCTCGCGCGAGCAGAAGGGGCCGGCCGCGCGACTGACGCACGCGACACTTCCCGAAAGGGTGACGTCGCGTGACCAGAACCCAGCCTGAATGGAGTGGAGGTCACTGTGAAGCACACGTCTGGAAATACCGTACCGGGCCGGAAGAAGGCTCTTGCGGTGGTGTTGGCAAGCCTTGCGCTGCCCTTCGCCGCGCAAGCGAATGACAAGATCGTCGAACTCACGAAGTCGGATGAGAACTGGGCCAAGCCCTGCAAGGATTACCACTGCAGCCAGTACAGCCCCATCAAGGACGTCAACCGCACCACCGTCAAGGACCTGCGTCCCGCCTGGTCCTTCTCCACCGGTGTGCTCCACGGCCACGAGGG
>DNIF01000007.1 GCA_003485715.1 Gammaproteobacteria bacterium | reverse complement strand
CGTTCGCCAGCACCGTGTGATCCACCGGGTCCCAGTTGACGACCGCATCACGTCGATAGACCACTCCCTGCCGGAACAGCCGCACGAAGAGCGCCTGTTCCCAGTGGTAGTAACCCGGCTGGCAGGTCGCGAATTCGCGAGACCAGTCGTAGCTGAAGCCGAGTCGCTGGAGTTGCTCACGCATGTGGCCGATGTTGGCCCAGGTCCACTCGGCCGGCGGCACGCCATTGTCGATGGCCGCGTTCTCCGCCGGCAGACCGAAGGCGTCCCAACCCATCGGGTGCAGCACATTGCGGCCCTGCATGCGCTGATAGCGGGCGATCACATCCGCAATCGTGTAGTTACGCACATGACCCATGTGCAGCCGCCCCGAGGGATAGGGGAACATCGCCAGACAGTAGAACTTCTCGCGGGTCGGGTCTTCCGTGACGCGATAGAGATCTGCGGCCTGCCAGGCGGCCTGCACGGCAGGCTCGAGGTCGGCGGGGACGTAGCTTTCGGGCAGTGGGGCGGTCATGCGGCGGAAACGAGGCTCTTCAGGGGAGGGCGCGCAGGCGGAGGCCGCAGCCGCGCCGGGCGGCGCAGGATAGCCCCTCGGAGTGTGCGGCGGAATCGGTCGTGCCGCCCGCTCGTGGCGCGGGGGTGGGACCGCTCTGCGGCTGGACTCTCGTGGCAGAAGTCTCTGCCATCGCCCCGGCAGGAAAAAGACGCTGGCCGGTCGTGGTGCCGGATCCGCGGGTGTAAGCGGCCCGCACGGGTCCGGGTCAGGTTACGGCAGTACAACCGTCCTCATGACGGTCGACGGTGATCCTCATTCGTCTTTCGCTTGACCAGCCCAACCCGCCGCCGCGATGTCGTTCATTTCCTCGATCGTCAGCGGCCGGTCCATCTTCAGCTTGCCATCGAGGGCCGTGAAGAAATCGTCGAATGAGCCGGCACATCACGTAAAGCCTGGCACGACCGGCTGCCTCGCGGAGAGGGGGTTTTGGACCGCGGGCGGCTCGGCAGGGCCAACGAGTCGCGCTCCCGCGCAAGCGGGGGATGGCGGGGGCGGGCGGATGCATCCTGCCGACGCCAACGCTAGCCCTGGAACACCACCGTCTGCGCCGCAAACACCGGGCCGTCCACGCAGACGCGCCGCATGGCCCGTCGGCCTTCCTCCTCGATGAGCACGGTGCAGCCGGCGCAGCCGCCGACGGCACAGGCCATGTGCTCCTCCAGCGAGAGTTCAGCGGGCAGGTCGAACTCGGCCGCCAGGGCCTGCACGGCCTGCAGCATCGGCGTCGGTCCGCAGGCGTAGATCTCCACCTCTGCCCGGGCGGCAGGAGCGAGCGCGCCGAGCCACAACCGGGCGAGATCGGTGACGAAGCCATCGAAGCAGCCGGGAAAACCCTGACGCGAGGCCAGCCGGCTCGCGATCCCCCAGTCCTCGAGCAGGGGCATGGCGGCGATGGCCTCCCCCGGCAGCTCGGGCACGAGGCGCGTGGAGGGCCGGGGCGTGAAGGGGAAGGGGATCTCGCTGCCCATCAGCACCAGCGGATTGACGTGGCGGGCGGTCCGGCGCAGGTGTTCGGCCAGGAAGATCATGGGCGGGATGCCCACGCCACCGCCGATGAGCAGCGGCAGGCGGCGGTATCCCTCCTGGCGGAACGGCCTGCCGATGGGACCGAGCAGCGAGAGGCGCTCACCCGGGCGGCGGCCCGCCAGCAGTGCGGTGCCCTCACCGAGCACCTTGTAGAGCAGTTCGATGCTGCCGGACTCCGGCTGCACACGCATCAGTGACAGTGGCCGCCGCATGGGCAGACCGGGCCCGCAAGTCAGGTGCACGAACTGGCCCGCGAGGGCCCGGCGCGCGGTTTCGGGTGCGCGCAGGCTGAGCACGTACTGCTCACCGGCGAAGGCCGCGTGCGCAAGCACCTCCGCATCCTCCAGATGTATCGATGCCCGCTCGCCCCGCCAGTACCCCATCGCTGTCTGTACTCCGAAAGGTGTTCGCGACTCAGGAGTGGTACACCACCCGACCGCCGAGCAGGGTACAGCGCACGGCGCCCGAGACCGTCCGCCCGAGGAAGGGTGAGTTCTTGCCATTGCTGACGAGTGAGGCGGCACTGACCACCCACTCGACGGCTGGGTCGAAGACGCAGACATCCGCCGGGGCACCGACCCCCAGATGGCCGACCGGCAACCCGAGAATACCGGCCGGGCGGGAGGTAAGCGCGGCGACCGCCATGCCAAGCGGCAGTACGCCCTCCCGGACCAGCGACAGGGTGAGCGGGAGGAGGGTCTCCAGCGCCGAGGCACCGGGCTCGCTGGCGGCGAAGGGGGCCGCCTTGGCGTCGCGATCCTGCGGTTCGTGGTCGGAGCAGATGGCGTCGATGAGGCCACGCGCCACACCACGCCGCAATCCATCGCGATCGGCCCGGCTGCGCAGCGGTGGACGCAGGTGCCGATGCACACAGTAGCCTTCGAGGTCGTGCTCGGTGAGTTCCAGGTGTTGCAGGGAGACGTCGCTCGTCACACGCAGACCACGCCGCCGCGCTGCGGTCACCAGCCGCACACCCTGGGCCGTGGACAGACGACCGAAGTGGGCACGCACACCGGTCTGTTCGATGAGCAGGAGATCGCGCGCGAGCGCGATGGTTTCGGCCGTCTCGGGGATGCCGGGGATGCCAAGGCGCGTGGCCACTGCCCCTTCGTGGGCCGCCCCTTCCGCCGCCAGCCACGGGTCTTCCGCCTGGATGAACACGGTCAGACCGAAGTTGGCCGCGTATTCGAAGGCCCGGCGCTGCACGGCGGTGCTCTCGATCGGCGCGCGCGCATTCGAGACACCGACGCAACCGATGTGCGCCAGTGCCGCCATCTCGGCCAGCACCGCCCCTTCGAGCTTGCGCGTGAGCGCCCCCAGGCACACCACCCGCGCCAGGGCCGCGGCCTCGGTACGGGCGTGGATGAGCTCCACCACGGCCGGGGTGTCGAGGATGGGGCGCGTGTCGGGCGGGATGCAGATGGTGGTGACCCCGGCTCGGGCCGCCGCCGCCAGTTCACTCGCGATGGTCGCCTTGTGTTCCGCGCCCGGCTCGCAGGTGCGTACGGAGAGGTCCACCACGCCGGGCATCACCAGGCAACCACTGGCGTCGATCTCCTCGGCACCGCCGGCACCGGCGGGGGCAGCACCCAGGGACGCGATACGCCCATCGACCAGATGCAGGTCCAGCAGCCGATCGATGCCGTTGGCCGGGTCGACCACCCGCCCGCCGCGAATGGAGATGAGCCGGTTCATGCGTCCTCCGCCAAGCCGGCATTGCTGCCCATGGCGAGCGACATGATCGCCATGCGCACGGCGATGCCGATGTTGACCTGCTCGAGGATCGTGGACTGCGGCCCATCGGCCACCTGCGATTCGATCTCCACGCCGCGATTGATGGGGCCTGGATGCAGCACGATGGCGTCCGGCTTCGCGCGCGCCACGCGCTCGGGCGTCAACCCATAGCAGCGGTAGTATTCCGCCGCGCTCGGCAGCAGCGCCCCCTGCATCCGCTCCTGCTGCAGCCGCAGACCGCAGATCACGTCCACGCCCTCGAGCCCGCGTTCGAGCACGTGGTAGACCGACACCCCGAGTTCCTCGATGCCGACCGGGATCAGGGTCTTCGGCCCGACCACCCGCAGGTCTTCCACCCCGAGTGTGCGCAGCGCGTGGATCCCGGAGCGCGCCACCCGCGAATGCGCGATGTCACCGACGATGGCGACCGAAAGCCCCTCGAAGCGACCCTTGTGGCGACGGATGGTGGCGCAGTCGAGCATGGCCTGGGTGGGGTGTTCATGCCGGCCATCGCCGGCGTTGATCACCCGCACCCCCGGGGCCACATGCGCGGCGATGAAGGCCGCCGCACCCGAGAGCCCATGGCGCACGATGAACATGTCGCAATTCATCGCCTGCAAGGTCCACAAGGTATCGAGCAGCGACTCGCCCTTGCGCGTGGAGGATGCCTCCACGTTCAGATTCAGCACGTCAGCCGACAGGCGTTTGGCGGCCAGGTCGAAGGTAGTGCGCGTGCGCGTGGATGGCTCGAAGAACAGGTTCACGATGGTGCGGCCGCGCAGGAGCGGCACCTTCTTCACCGCGCGCGAGCCGAAGGCCATGAAGCCTTCGGCGGTATCGAGGATCTCCGTCAGGGTCTCGCGCGAGAGGCCCTCCACGCCGAGGAAATGGCGCAGGGGCTGCCGGCCGACCTCGCGCATCAGGCGGTCTGGAACAAACGCAGGGAGAGTTCGTCCGCCGCCGTGAGCTTGGCCTGCTCGCCAGGCTCGAGGGTGATGGTGACCCCGGTGATGTCGGCAGCGACCGGCAGCTCGCGGCCACCCCGATCAAGCAGCACGGCCAGCATGATGCTGGCCGGGCGGCCGTAGTCGAAGATCTCGTTCAAGGCTGCCTTTACCGTGCGCCCGGTGTAGAGGATGTCGTCCACGAGCAGGATGTGCGCCCCCTCCACGTCGAAGGGGAGATTGCTCGGCGCGACGCTCGGATGCAGCCCGAGCTGGGAGAAGTCGTCGCGATAGAAGGCAATGTTGAGTTCACCGAGCGGGCTGGCAAGACCAAGCCGCCGATGCAGGGCCGAGGCTACCCACAGGCCGCCGGTGCGTACCCCGATCATGTGCAGCGGAGCTCGGTTGCACGCCAGCGCGCGTTCCGCGATCTTTTCCGCCATCTGGTCCAGCAGGCCCGCGACCTGAACCACGTCCTGGATGATCCGACCTTCCTGCTGCACTGGGGTATCCCTCGTTCACGATGCGTGGCGAGCATACCGGGTCGCGACGACGTTGGCATCGCCGCTTCAGGGCCGCGGGAGCCCGTTCAACCAACTCTCGACGATGATCTGCGCGGCGAGGTCGTCAACGTGCGTGCGCCGCCCCGGTCGCGGTCGGCGCCGGGCATGCAGCGGGTGTTCCGCTGTCGCGTGCGTACTCAGGCGCTCGTCGATGCGGTGCACGGGCAGGCGATAGCGTTCGGTCAGGCCGGCCGCCAGGGCGTCGATGTCGGCGGCCAGGGGATGGGTGCCGCCGTTGGCCAGGGTGGGCCAGCCGAGCACGAAGGCCTGCGGACCCCAATCTGCAACCAGCGCGTCGATGCGCGGCCAGTCGAAGTCGGGGCCGGTCCGGGTCAGCACCGTGACCGGGCTAGCGGTCCCCGAGACGGTCTGGCCCACCGCCACCCCGATCCGCCGCTGCCCCATGTCGAATCCGAGGACACAGATCTCCGTGCTCACGCGTGACCGACGTCCGTGGACAGCAGGCTCAGGTCGATCCCCATCATGCCGGCCGCGGCACGCCAGCGCCGCTCGGGTGGGACTTCGAACAGGATCTCGAGCGTAGCCGGCGTGGACAGCCAGGCGTTCTCGGCCATCTCGCGCTCGAGCTGACCGGCGTCCCAGCCGGCGTAACCGAGGGCGATGAGGACGTCCTCAGGCCCGCGACCGCTGGCCAGGGCCTCGAGGATGTCGCGCGAGGTGGCGAGCCCGATGCTGTCGTCGATGCGCAGCATGGACGCCCACTGCCCGGCCGGCCGGTGCAGCACGAAGCCGCGGTCCCGCTGCACCGGGCCACCACTGAACACGGGCAGACGATTGATTGCCGGCTGCTCACAGCCGATCTGCATCTGCGCGAAGACCTGCTCCAGCGGGATGTCGAGCGGGCGATTGATGACGATCCCGAGCGCCCCCTCCTCCCCGTGCGCACACACGTAGGTCACGGTGTGGTGGAAGTTGGGATCGGCCAGGCCGGGCATGGCGATGAGTAGATGATTAGTGAGATTCAGGCCGCGCATATGCACTCGAGTATCGGAAGCCAGGGCCGCGCGGGCAAGGTGCGCGTGATCGGGCCCGGCGCGAACGGCCCAGGCAGCAACCGACGGCGTGGCCACTGCCGATGCTGCGCCCCGCCAGGCCAGGCTCAGCGCCCGGAGGAGAAGCGATAGTTGTTCATGAACTGCCAGGTGCGCGTGACGTGCAGCACGTCCACCTCGTCGAGAAAATCGCGCGGGAAGGGGGCGAAGGGAGCAGCCAGTTCCACGATGCGCACGGCGGCATCGTCCAGTTCCCGATGCCCCGAACTCTTGCGCACGATGATGTCCTCCACCGTACCGTCGGGGCGCAGGGCCACATCGAGAATGAGCGCCCCGGATAGCCCCTTCTCGCGCGCCTTTTCCGGATAATTCAGGTTACCGACCCGCTCGACCTTGGCGCGCCACGCCTCCATGTAGGCGGCGTACTTGTATTCGCGGGTATTGGCGGAGATGAACTTGCGACGGGGACGTTCGGCGCGAGACTCCAGCTTCTGCTGGATCTCGGCGTTGAGGCCAGCCGTGGCAAAGCTCTGGCTGATGAGCGCGGTGGCGCTGGGTGAAGGCGCGGGGGCGGTCGGGGCGGCTGCCTCCGCGACTGGGGCCGGTTCGACCGGCGGTTTTGCCGGGGGCTCGGCGGCGCTTGTCCTTGCGGCTTTGGTCTCCTTGCGCCTGGCCGGTTCGCGGCGGGTGTCGGCACGTGACCTGGCCACCGCTTCCCTGGCCGGTGCCTCGGTGGTGAGCACCGGTGGCGGCGCAGCGGCTTCGATGGGCGCGGGTTCCGCCGCCGCCTCGGTCGGCGGCGCCGGCGCTTCCGGCGCGGGCTCGGGGATCGGTTCCGGGGCGGGCGCTACCGCGGGCTGCTGCCACGTGGGGGGCGGCGGCGCGGCTTGCGGCTGAACCGTGGGCTGGGGCGGCTGGACCGGTGCCGGCGGCGGGGCGCTGACCACTTCCGGCGTGGGTGCCGGCTGCAAGGCCTCGAAGGGCGCGCTCGGGGTGAGGGCCTGGGCCTCGTCGCCACCGCCTGCCGCATGCGCCTGTGCGAGTTGCCTGGCCTCGGGGTTCGGATGCGGGTCCGCCTGCTGCACGAGGATGACATCCAGGAACTCCGGCGGCACCCGATCCGGGGCCACGAAGCTGACGCCGAGGATGAGCGCCCCGTGCATCAGGAGCGCGACGGCGAAGGTGAGCGCGAGGCGATCGGAGGGTGTCACCACCGCAGGAGGTGCCATGCCGCCGGCCAGTGCCACCGTCGCGCCGAGTTGGGTCATTGCGCCTGCGCCCGCGGATGAACGCGTTGCATCGCCCTGTGGGCCTCGATGGCACTGAGGAAACGACCCGCGATGTCGAGCCCGGTCGCGGCCTCGATCTCGCGCGCGCAGGTGGGACTGGTCACGTTCACCTCCGTGAGCCAGCCACCGATGACGTCGAGCCCCACGAACCAGAGCCCGCGCCGGCGCAACTCCGGGCCGAGCGCCTCGGCGATCCGCCGCTCGGCGGGCGTGATCGGCAGCACCTCGCCCCGCCCCCCTGCGGCGAGATTGCCCCGCAGATCGCCCCGCTGCGGGATGCGCGCGAGGGTGAAGGGGATGGGCTCGCCGTCCACCACCAGCACGCGTCGATCACCGTCGGCGATCTCGGGCAGGTAGCGCTGGGCCATCACCATGCGTCGCTCGCCCCCCGTGAGGGTTTCCAGGATCACGTTGCGATTGCCGTCACCGGCCTGGATGCGGAAAACCGAGCGCCCACCCATGCCGTCCAGCGGCTTGACCACGATGTCGCCGAACTCCGCGAGGAAGGCCAGCAGACGCTCATGACGCGCGCTGACCAGCGTGGGCGGGGCGAATTCCGGGAACAGGCCGAGGGCGAGTTTCTCGCTCACGTCGCGCAGGGCCGCGGGACGGTTCGCCACCGTCGCCCCTTGGGTCTCGGCGAGTTCCAGCACCTGGGTGGCGTGGACGTACTCGGTGTCGAAGGGCGGATCCTTGCGCATCAGGATGAAGTCGAGCGCGCCGAGCGGCTGCATGGAGGCGGCCCCGAGGCTGAACCAGTGCGTCGGGTCGTCCTGAACCTCGAGCGGCGCCATCAGGCCCAGGGCCGCACCGTCGCGCAGGCAGAGATCCGGCTGCTCCGTGTACCACAGGGACCAGCCGCGGCGCCGGGCCGCGAGCAGCATGGCCAGCGTGGTGTCCTTGGCCACGCTGATCCCAGCTATCGGATCCATCACCACAGCGAGTCGTCGCGACATCCTCTGCCCTCTTCCGCGTGTGCCTGATTGGTCGCCAGCGCCCTCGGCGCGAGGCCCGCGCGCGTTCTACGCCGCCCCACCAGAAATGGGTGCCGCGCAACGCCTTTCCGTGACGTAGGATGCCCGGCACGCCGGTGGTTCCCGATCGCAGCCGCCGGCAGACGCAGCGGTTTCTGACCACGGGCGAGTCTGCACGCAGCAGACGCCTGCGGTCGATGGGGAAACCCGCAGCGTGCCAAGGCCCAACCCCGCAGAGCCCTCTCAGATGCCCCAGCACTCCCTGCGCCTCGTCACCCGCCAGAGCCCGCTCGCCCTGTGGCAAGCCAACCACGTCGCCGAGCGGCTCTGCGCTGCCCATCCCGGGCTCACGGTCGAACTGCTTGGCATGACCACCGCCGGCGATCGTTTCCTGGCTGGCAGCCTCGCCCCCGTGGGCGGCAAGGGCCTGTTCGTGAAGGAACTTGAGCAGGAGATGCTGGCGGGGCGTGCAGATCTCGCGGTGCATTCGATGAAGGATGTCACCGTCGATCTGCCCGCTGGCCTCGTGCTCGCGGTCATGCTGGAACGGGCCGACCCCGCCGACTGCCTGCTGTCCTTGCAGCACGACGGTCTCGCCGCGCTGCCGGCCGGCGCCCGGGTCGGCACCGCCAGCCTGCGCCGGCGGGCCCAGATCCTGGCCCTGCGACCGGACCTCGAAGTGCGGGAGTTGCGTGGCAATGTCGGCACCCGCATCGGGCGACTCACGGCTGGGGAGTTCGACGCCATCCTGCTCGCGGCGGCCGGGCTCGATCGCCTGGGGCTGGCCGATCATCCGGCCCTGCGCGAGCGCTTCTCGCCCGAACGCATGCTGCCCGCCGTGGGCCAGGGGGTGATCGGCATCGAATGCCGCGACGACCCTGAACTGCTGCGCCTGCTCGCGGTGCTGCATCACGCCCCGACCGCCACCTGTGTCGCCGCCGAACGCGCCATGAATCAGACACTGGGTGGGGCCTGTCACGTCCCGGTGGCCGGCCATGCGCTGTTGCAGCCCGACGGCAGCCTGTGGCTGCGTGGCTGCGTGGCCGCCCTCGACGGGGGCACGCTGCTCAGCGCCGAGGCGCGTGCCCCCGCGACGCTTGCCCGTGCCCTGGGTGAAGAGGTGGCCCACGCCCTCCTCGACCAGGGTGCCGGAGACCTGCTCGCGGCCGTGCCCGACGCCCGTCGATGAACGCCCTGCCGCTCGCCGGCCTCCGGTTGTGGCTGACGCGGCCGATCGGGCGCGGTGACGCGGCCACCCTGGCCCTGCGCGCGGCCGGGGCGGTCGTCTGGCCACGCCCGGTGCTGGCCATCGAGCCGGCAGCGGCCACCCTGCTCGCCGCGGCGCAGCGGTCGTGGGCCGACCCCGCGGGCTGGGACTGGCGCATTTTCACCAGCCCCGCCGCCGTGGCCGCGGTGAGTGAGTGGCCACTTCCTGGCGCAAGCAGCATCGGGAAACTGGCCGCGGTTGGCCCGGGGACGGCGCGGGCGGTGGAAGCGGCGTTCGGCCTGGGCTGCCTGGCCGGCCCCGGGACCGCTGGGGCTACGGGGCTGCTCGACCTGCCGGAACTGGCAGCGGCGCGAGTCGCAGGCACACGCGTCCTGCTCGTGCAGGGCGAGGCCGGTCGTGAGTTGCTCGAACCTGCCCTGCGGGCGCGCGGGGCGACGGTCGGCGTCGCACGGGTGTACCGGCGCGTCGCCCTGCCGCTCGCGCTCGATCCCGCCGACTGGCCCGAAGGCCTGCCGCAGGCCCTCACCCTCAGCAGCGCGGACAGCACCCGCGTGGTGGCTGCGGCGGCGCGCGCGGCTTCCGCCGACTGGGTGCTCTCGCTCGGGTTCGTCGCCTGGTCGGAGCGGGTGCGGGAGATCGCCCGGGCCGAGGGCTTCGTCGGCCCATGCAGCACGCTGACGGCAGGCGAGGATGCCGATACGGCCGTCGTGGCCGCCTGCCAGACGCTCTGGGGCATTCTCGCGCGGCCGGCGCTCGCGGCCCCGGCGGCTGCACCCAGCCCGGACGCCCCCCACCCCGCTCCCGGCAGCGCGGGCTGAGGCGGTCCCCTTCACGGCGTGACACGCGTGCAGCGTGACTGCGGCCGGGCAATTGGCCTCGCGCCGAGGTCGCCGCTGGGCGAGGCTGCCTGCTACTCTGCGCGCTGACCGGTGCCGGCGTCCGTCCCGTGCGCGCTGTGAACACCTCCACCCTCAGGAGACCCCCATGAGCTCGCCCGACGATCCCGCCGTGCCCGCTGTCGCCGGGGCCGCTTCCCCCACGCCGGCCGGCGGCGACGCCCGTCCCGGGGCCGGGGTGCGTCCGGCGATCGTCGCCGGACTGCTGGCGCTCGGTGGCGCAGCGCTGATCGACTTCACGCTGTGGCGGCCGCAGGTGCTCGGGGCCGTCAGCGCCCTGCGCGGCGACCTCGCCGCCGTGCGCAACCACGTGGACACGGTCGGCACCACCCAGGCCGAGACGCTGGAGAAGGCCCGCCAGGAACTGGAGGCCGTGCACGCGACCCTCGACCGGGCCGGCAAGGCCATGGAGGAGGCGCAGACGCGCGTCCGCGCGAACGAGGAACTGGTCGGGCGCAACGAGGCCCGCGTGACCCAACTGGCGGAGGCCCTGACCCGGCTGTCGGCCGAGCGGCCGCGGGTGGAATTCGACTGGTCACTGGCGGAGGTCGAGTTCCTCATCTTCACGGCCCAGCAGCAGCTTGCGCTGGCCCGCGACGTGCGCGGCGCAGAGCGCATACTCGCCAGTGCCGATCGGCGGCTGGCGCTGCTGGCCGAGCCCGTGCTGATCCCGTTGCGCGAGGCCATCGCCGCCGACCGCAACGATCTGGCCGCCGTGCCGCTGCCCGACACCACCGGTCTGGCCATCTACCTGGGCGATCTCGGCCAGCGGGTGACCGCGCTGCCGCTCAAGCCCGGCCCGACCCGACCCTTCACCGACGCCCCGCCCCCTCCCGACGCGCCGACTGGGGCGCCGACCGGGGCAGCGGACGAACCCAACCTGCTGCGCGACCTCTGGTCCGAGCTACGCGGTCTGGTCGTGATCCGCGAAAGCGCGCGGATCGACCTGGCGGCACTCGATCCGGCCACCCACGCGCTCATTCGCGAAAGCCTGCGGCTCGAACTGGCCGCAGCCCGCCTGGCCGTCCTGCGCCACGACAACGAACAGATGCGCGCCGCCGTCGACAGCGCCCTGCGCATCCTCGAGGAGCACTTCGACGGTACGACGGAGACCATCCAGAGCGCCCGCCGCGCGCTGGCTGAGTTGCGCGCAATGGATCTGCGGCCCCCGCTTCCGGACACCCTGGCCGCTGAGGCCGCCGTGCAGGCCGCGCTCGCGGCGCGGGCACGCGTGCCGGTCGTCGAGCCATGAGGCTCATCCTCGCCCTCATCGTGGCCATCGCCCTCGGCATGGGCGTGGCCTGGACCTTCGACCGGGACCCGGGCGTGGTCGTGCTGAGCTACGAAGGCTGGGTGGTGCAGACGAGCCTCTCGCTCTGGCTGTCTGCCACGCTGCTGCTGGCGCTGGCTGCCTTCCTGCTGTTCAAGGTCTGTGGTTGGCTGCTCGGCATCGGACTCGCGGTGCGCTGGTGGTGCCAGAAGCACAATGAGCACGTCGCCCAGCGCCTGCTCGGAGAGGGGTTCGAGCGGCTCGCGGAGGGTGATCTGCTGGAGGCCGAGCGCCTGTTCGTGAAGGGTGCCGCGCGGGCCCAGCAGCCGGTGCTGCACTACCTGGCGGCGGCGCAGGCGGCCGATCGCTGCCAGGACATCGCCGACCGTGACCGCTACCTCGCCCAGGCGCGTCAGGCCGGCACCAGCCATCTCGCCGTGCAGGTGACGATCGCGGAGATCGCGCTGAAGGACGGGCGGCTGGAAGATGCGCGGAGCGCGCTCGACGGCCTCTACCGGCGCCTGCCGCGGCAGCCGCAGGTGCTGCGACTGCTTGCTCGCCTGTCCGAGCTGCGCGAGGACTGGCAACGCATCATCGAGATCCTGCCGCGACTGCGTTCTCGCCATGCCCTGCCCGCAGCCGACTGCGATGCCCTGGAGACACGCGCCTGGCAGGGCCTGCTCAACGGCGCGTCGCGCGAGGTCAGCGCCCTCTCCCGCGTCATGCGGCGACTGCCCCGTCGATTGCAGGATGAGCCCGCCTTCCTGCTGGGGCAGGCACGGGCCCTGGTGGAGGCCGACGCCATCATCGAGGCCGAATCTCTGCTGCGGCGGGCACTCGCACGTCAGTGGCGGGCGGACCTGCTTGCGGCCTACGCGGAGCTGCCGGTGCGGCCAAAGCTGCGGGCGCTGGAACAGGCAGAGGCCTGGCTGAAGGATCGGCCTGAAGATGCCGACCTGCACGCCTGTCTGGCGCGTCTTTGCATGCACAACTCGCTCTGGGCGCAGGCGCGCCGACACCTCGACCTCGCCATTGCCCGGCGCGCAGAGCCACGCTGGCTGCACTGGCTGACCGAGACCCTGAACGCCCTGGGCGAGGACAGCGGGGCGGCCGACGCCAGTCGGCGCGGACTGGCGCTCGCGGTAGGCGTGACCGGCCGCGGCTTGGTCGGGCGCTGAGGTCGCGTCCGACGCGCGATCCGCCAGCACCCTGAGCGGCTCTGCGGGAGTCCGCCATCGCAACCGGGCGGCGACGCGCTACGACAACATCGTCCGCCCCAGATCCAGCATCGGAAAAACGATCAGGATGCGCAGCAATTGCAGGCCGATGATGGCCACGAGGGGCGTGAAATCGAGCCCGGCCACGGGTGGCAGCAAGGGCCGCAGCGGCGCCAGCAGCGGCTCTGATAACCGGTGCAGCAAGGCACCTAGCGGGGTGTAGCCGGGGGCAACGAGGCTCAGCACCGCCAGCAGGAGGAACACGAAGATGTAGACCGTGAGGGTGAGATCCAGGGCCTGGCCGATCGCCGTGACCAGAAGCCCGTTCAGCGTCGGCGTCTTTCCCAGCAACCAGGACTGCAACAACTGGCCGAGCGCCAGCACCGCCACCATCAGCACCAGGGCCGCCAGATCCAGCCCGCGCCAACCGGGAATGACCCGCCGCAGTGGGCGCAGAGCGGGGGTGGTAAGCCGCACGACGGCCTCGGCGAAGGGATTGCGGAAATCGGCGCGCACCGCCTGCAACAGAAAGCGCAGGAGCACCAGCGCGGCGTAGAGCTGCGTCACGGTATTGATCAGAAAATCGCCCGCTTCCCCTAGATAGCCACCGCCCATTCCTGTCTCCCCTTGCTGCGATCGGGCACATTCCCTCATCGCAAAGCTCTGTCAGTGCCTCCGGGCCGCACCGTCAACCTGATGGACCAGGCCACCGCAGCAATCATCACCTGTGATTGCAACCTGACCCGCGCGTCGCGCCCCGGAAGTGGATGTGGCCTTCAGGTGTCCTGTCTCAGCACCTCTCCGAGCTCCACGCTCCGCTCGCGCGCCGCCTGAACGGCCATCTGCACGAGCCCGGCGAGGTCCCCGGCGGCAAAGACATCGAGCGCCCGCTCGGTTGTCCCACCGGGTGATG
The DNA here is from genome assembly GCA_003485715.1 of Gammaproteobacteria bacterium. GTDB lineage: Bacteria > Pseudomonadota > Gammaproteobacteria > UBA7966 > UBA7966 > UBA7966. The sequence continues at coordinate 11,314 of DNIF01000007.1, read as the reverse complement.
TGACCTGGCGTCGCAGGGTGGCGAGGTCCGGGGCACCGGGCGCCGAGGCGAGGCGGGCGGCACCCTGGCAGGTGCCGAGCGCCAGACGGGTGGCAACGGCCCGTTCCAGACCCATGGCCTCTCCTGCCGCGATCAGGGCCTCCAGGAAGAGGAAGAAGTACGCCGGGCCGCTGCCGGAAAGGGCGGTCACCGCGTCGAGGGCGGACTCTTCCGCGACCCAGAAGCAGGTGCCGACCGTACCCATCAGTGCCTCGGCGCGCGCACGTGCGTCTGCGCCGACCTCGGGCGCGGCATACAACGCCGAAATCCCCGCGCCAATCAGCGCCGGCGTGTTGGGCATGCTGCGCACCACCGGGCAAAGCCCCCCGCTCCAGCGCCCGACCGATCCACAGTCAACGCCGGCGGCCACCGAAACCAGCAGCGGCCGTGCGGCCCCGAGCGCCGGCGCCAGCGGCTCGAGCGCCGCGCGCAGTTGCTGGGGCTTCACGGCGAGCACGATGAGGGCCGATCCCTCGATGGCATCGCGGTTGGATTCGGTAGCACGCGCGCCCAGCGTGACGACGTGGGTGCGGGCATCGGCATCCGGATCAGCAACCACGATGCCGCTGTCGCCCGCGGCGAGCAGCCCGCGCACCAGTGCGCGGGCCATGTTGCCCCCGCCGATGAAGGCCGTGTGCCCGCTCACGGCCAGCCCCCGGGCGCGCTCGGGCAGGCGGGCACCGGCAAGGAGGCGAAGGGCCGTCGTGGCATGTCCCGGCCCTCACCCATCCCGCTTCCGCAGGAGAGGGGCTTCGTGGTGGCTTCGTTTCGTGGCATGTCCCACTCTCTTCCCAGCCCGCAAGGAGAGCGGGTCTTTGCTCAGTTTGCCTGCTCGGGGCGGGGCCCGAACAGTCCGGTGCCCACGCGCACGAGCGTCGCCCCCTCGGCGATGGCTGCATCCAGATCGGCCGTGGTACCCATCGAGAGCTCCGGGCAGCGGTGACCGCGCGCGCGCAGATCCACCGCCAGCCGCGCGAGCTCCGCGAACTCCCGCCGCTGGGCCGTGAGACCGGTCACCGGCTCAGGCAGATTCATCAGCCCGACGAGCTCAAGCCTGGGGAGGCTCGCCACCAGTTCGGCCAGTGCTGGCAAGTCCTCCGCCCGGACGCCGGCCTTGCTCGGCTCACCGCTGGTATTGACCTGCAGGCACACGCGCAGGGGCGGCAGGTCTTGCGGCCGCTGCGTCGATAGGCGCCGGGCGATGCGCTCCCGATCCAGGCTGTGGACCCAGTCGAAGTGTGCGGCGACTTCGGCCGTCTTGTTGGATTGCAGTGGCCCGATCAGATGCCACTCGAGATCACGGGATCCGACTGCCGCCATCTTGACCAGCGCCTCCCGGACGTAATTCTCGCCAAAGGCCCGCTGCCCCAACGCCGCTACAGAGTCGACCTCGACAGCCGCGCGCAGCTTGCTGACTGCAAGCAACCGCACGCTGCCCTCCGCTCTGCCCCAGCGCCTCTCTGCCTCGCTGATCTGCGCCCGCAACCGGGCCAGACGCTCGCCGAGAGCGTCCATCAGGCAGAGTCGCCGGCGGACGCCACTTCGCCTAAGCTGCGGCGGGGCGGTTTGGGCCAGAGGGTCATGGGATGACCGCAGGCGGCCACCAGCCGCACGCGGTACGCGTATCGCGTCACTTCGGGGAACCTCGCCATATGGATATCGCAGCCCTGCTCAATTTCAGCGTCAAGAATGGCGCATCCGACCTGCATCTCTCCGCCGGTGTGCCGCCCATGATCCGGGTGGACGGTGACGTGCGCCGCTTGAACGCACCACCGCTGCAACACAAGGACGTTCACGATCTCGTTTACGACATCATGAACGACAAGCAGCGCAAGGACTACGAGGAGTTCCTCGAGACCGATTTTTCCTTCGAGATCCCCGGGCTCGCGCGCTTTCGCGTCAATGCGTTCAACCAGCAGCGAGGGGCCGGTGCGGTGTTCCGCACCATTCCGTCGGTGATCAAGTCGCTGGAGGAACTGGGCGCCCCGAAGATCTTCCAGGACATCTCCGACTTCCCTCGCGGTGTGGTGCTGGTGACGGGGCCAACGGGTTCGGGAAAATCCACCACCCTGGCGGCGATGATCAACCACAAGAACGAGAACGAGTACGGCCACATCCTCACGGTCGAAGATCCGATCGAGTTCGTCCACACCTCGAAGAAGTGTCTCATCAACCAGCGTGAGGTACACCGTGACACGCTCGGCTTCAATGAGGCGCTGCGCAGCGCGCTGCGCGAGGACCCGGACGTGATCCTGGTGGGCGAAATGCGCGACCTCGAAACCATACGCCTGGCATTGACCGCAGCCGAAACGGGCCATCTGGTCTTCGGCACCCTGCACACGAGTTCGGCCGCCAAGACCATCGACCGCGTGGTGGATGTCTTCCCTGCCGCCGAGAAGGACATGGTGCGGGCAATGCTGTCGGAATCGCTGCGGGCGGTCATCTCCCAGACGCTGCTCAAGAAGACGGGTGGTGGGCGCATCGCCGCGCACGAGATCATGATCGGCACCCCCGCCATCCGCAATCTCATTCGCGAGAACAAGATCGCGCAGATGTATTCCGCGATCCAGACCGGCGCACAGTTCGGCATGCAGACGCTCGACCAAAACCTGCTGGAAATGGTGAAGAAGAACCTGGTAACACGCCCGGATGCACGCAACAAGGCCGTCAACAAGGATCTGTTCTGACATCCCACCCGGCTGTTGCCGGGGTCGCGGCATCATTCCGGACGTGGCGTCGCGGGTCCCGCTCGGCAGCGGGCATGAATCACGTACGGGAGAGCTACGCAGATGGAACGTGAACAGGCCATCCGCTACATGCGGGAGCTGCTGAAGCTCATGGTGGAGAAGAAGAGTTCCGACCTCTTCATCACCGTGGGTTTCCCTCCCGCCATCAAGGTTGACGGCAAGATCCAGCCCGTATCCAAGACCCGGCTTTCGGCCGAGGGTACGCGCGCGCTCGTTCACGCCATCATGAACGACCGCCAGCTCAAGGAATACGAGGCCTCCAAGGAGTGCAATTTCGCCATCGCACCGAGTGGCATCGGTCGCTTCCGGGTGAATGCCTTCGTGCAACAGAGCTCGAGTGGCATGGTGCTGCGTACCATCGAGACGCAGGTGCCGACCATCGACCAGTTGGGTCTGCCTTCCGTGCTGAAGGAAGTGGCCATGACCAAGCGCGGTCTGGTCATCATGGTGGGTGGCACCGGCAGCGGCAAGAGTACCTCGCTGGCTGCAATGATTGACTGGCGCAACGAAAACAGCTTCGGTCACATCATCACGGTCGAAGATCCGATCGAGTTCGTCCACCCACACAAGAACTGCATCATCACTCAGCGAGAAGTGGGTGTGGACACCGACGACTGGCAGATCGCCCTCAAGAACACCTTGCGTCAGGCCCCGGATGTCATCCTGCTGGGCGAGATCCGCGACCGCGAAACGATGGAGATGGGAATTGCCTTCGCCGAGACCGGCCACCTCGCCATGGCCACGCTCCATGCCAACAGCGCCAACCAGGCACTCGATCGCATCGTGAACTTCTTCCCCGAGGACCGCCGCCCGCAGTTGCTGATGGACCTCTCGCTCAATCTGAAGGCCGTGATCTCGCAGCGGCTGCTCAAGCGCACGACGAGCAAGGGGCGCGTCGCCGCCATCGAGATCATGCTGAACAGTCCGCTGATCGCAGACCTCATCCTGAAGGGCGAGGTACACGAACTCAAGGCACTCATGGCCAGATCCAACGAGCTCGGCATGAAGACCTTCGACCAGGCGCTGTTCGATCTCTACGAGGCCGACCTCATCACCTACGAGGATGCCATGCGTAATGCGGATTCGATGAACGAACTGCGGCTGCGCATCAAGCTCGAGGGCAAGGCGGCTCGCGGCACCGACCATACCGATGCGGCGGGCGGGCTATCCCTGGCCGACAGCCCGGATCACGGCCCCTTCGTGCAGAGAGGCTGAGGCTCAAGCCTCGGCAAGAGCATCATCTACCCCGCAGGCTCGCAGCCTGCGTTGCAGGAGATCCGCTGTGAGTGAAGCCCCACCCGCCGAGGTCAGTGCAGTCTCACCGTCTGCACGCATCGACCTCTCACCCTATCTCCGGCTGCTGGTGGAGCGATCGGGTTCGGACCTTTTCTTCAGTGCCGGCGCAGCTGTCAAGATCAAGATTGAGGGTCAGGTCACGTCCGTAACCCGTAGCCCGCTGACGGGCGATCAGTCGCAGCAGGCGGCGTGGAGCCTGATGACGGAAGACCAGATCGCGCGCTTCGAACGTGACCTCGAGATCGACTTCGCCGTGTCTCTGCCCGATGGCAGCGCGCGCTTCCGCGTGAATGTATTCCGCCAGCGTGGCGAGGTGGCCATGGTGGTGCGCCGCATCCCGAGTGTCATCCCTTCCGTTGAACAGCTCGGGCTGCCGGAAGTTCTCAAGACGCTCATCATGCACAAGCGTGGCCTCATCCTCATGGTGGGCGCGACTGGTTCGGGAAAGTCCACCACGCTCGCGGCCATGATCAACGAGCGCAACGCAAACGAGGCCGGACACATCCTCACCATCGAGGACCCGATCGAGTTCTACCACCCGAACCATCGCTCGGTGGTCAATCAGCGCGAGGTGGGCACGGATACCCGCTCCTATCGCGCCGCCCTCCGGAGCGCGATGCGCGAGGCACCGGATGTCATCCTCATCGGCGAGGTCCGTGATCGGGAAACCATGGAAGCGGCGCTCGAGCTCTGCAATACCGGTCATCTCGCCATCTCGACCATGCATGCGAACAATGCCAATCAGGCCATGGAGCGCGTGATCAACCTGTTTCCGGCGGATCTGCACAAGCAGCTTTATCTCGATCTGTCACTGAATCTGCGCGCCGTGATCTCGCAGCGACTCGTGACCGGTCTGGACCGCAAGCGGGTCGCGGCCGTCGAGGTGATGATCAACACACCCTACGTTTCAGAGCTCATCCTCAAGGGCGAGATCGGCAGCATCAAGGAGGCCATGGAGGGCAGCGGCGCCCGCGGCATGCAGACCTTCGATATGGCCCTCTATGGTCTCTACAAGGCCGGTCGCATCGACCTCGAGGAGGCGCTCAACAACGCCGACTCGCGCACCAACCTGGAGCAGCGGATCAACTTCGGTTGAGTCAGGGGATCAGTGCCCCGCGCCGCCGGGGAGAGGCCCATGCGGCGTCCGCAGGGGCCGCGGTGCAGCCTGCGCTCAGGGCAGCAGTCGGGCGATGGCGGCGGCGGCCTCGTCTGCGCCACTCGCCACTGGGCGGGGTGGTGGTGGGCGCTCCCAGAGGGTAGCAAGGGCAGAGCGCAGGTCACCCAGCTCCAGGTCCGCCCGCGCTATTTCGACTCCCCGACCATACTGATGCAACCAGCCGAGGAGGCCGGGTTCTTCTGGCCATGCGCCCCGGCGAACGTAGGCCACGGGCACCCCGTTGCAGGCCGCCTCCGTGATGCTTCCGTAACCGGGCTTGGTAACGAGGGCATCGGCGGAGCTCAGCAGATCCGGCCAAGCGAGCCCGGCCGCAGCGGCCGGGTACATGTCGGGGCGGGCGGGCAAATCGCTGTGCGATACCACCCAGGCGATGTCCGCTGCCTGCGGCCAGGCCGCGAGCGGCAGCGTCGTCGGCACCCCGCCCAGGAACAGCAGCACCACACGCACCTCGGCGGGCAGACCGAGGCGGGCCCGGAGCAGACCAGGATCCGCGCGACCGGAGCGGGCGATCGGGCCGATGGTCTGCGCCCCCGGCAATTCCGGCGTCGCCAGGGACGGTTGCGGTGCGAGGTGGAGATCGGCCCCGGCATAGGCGGCGAGCATCTGGGCAGTCAGAGAGGCAACCTCCGGCGCGTCCCCGCAATACGCCGCGAGCGCGTGCGCCCAGGTGAATGAGGCGAGCAGAACGGCCGGCACGCCCAGCCGTCGGGCAGCAAGCAGCGGCAGGTAGCCAGCATTGGCGATGACCACATCCGGCCGCAGGCGCTCGCAGGCCGCCGCGGTGGCCGCCACCTGCCGGGGCAGCTCGGCGTGGAGGGCCCGGTAGGCGGCCAGGGTCTCCTCGCGCAAGACATCCAATGAGCCCGCCATCAAGAGACCGAAATCGTCTGCCAGTAGCTCGGCGGTGAAAGGCAGCGCCAGCAGCTCTTCCTGCCGGGCCAGTGGTGCCGTGCAGCGAACGGTGAAGGTGACATCCGGTCGCACTACCCTGAGCGCACGCAGCACGGGGCCGACCTGGGCCAGATGGCCCAGACCGTGGTGGCTCACGCAGGCGAGCACATGCGGTGGGCGACGCAGACGACGCCCCTTCAGCGCCGCGCCTGCGGCGGGCGCAGGAAGCGATCGATTCTTTGCTGGAACAGCACCTCGCCGTGGCGAAGCTGGGCGGGGTCCAGCCGGCTGGCCAGTTCATCCAGGGCCGTGTCTGCCCCCGGATGCCCGGCGGCAGCGGCCAGCGCCAGCCAGGCATAGGCCTCCGGGGCATCCTCGACGCCGAAATCCCGGCGCGCGTGCGCCAGCCCGAGATTGAACTGCGCCGCCGGCTGGCCCAGCTCGGCGGCCAGCCGCCAGCGCCGGAGCGCGCTGCCGAGGTCGCGCTTGACCCAACGCCCCTCGGCCTCGATGACACCCAGGTTGAGCAGGGCCTCGGGGTAGCCGGCCTCCGCGGCCATGCGCAGGAAGGCCACGGCCTCGGGGACTCGGGCCGCTTCGGTCTCGACCCGCCCGAGCAGCAGCATGGCCAGACGGTAGGCGGCGGTGGCTTCGCCGGCACCGGCTGCCCGCTGCAGCCAATCCTCGGCCTCGCTGCGCTCGGCGGGCGCCTCACCGTCGAGGAGCAAAGTGGCCAGATTCAACTGGGCAAGGGGGCGTCCCGCCAAGGCGGCATGGCGGAAGTGGGTGATGGCGGCTGCGCGCCGCAGCGGATTAACGGCAGCGGCGAGGCCCAACTCCAGATGTGCATCCGCGTCCCCGGCACGTGCGGCCTGCTCCAGCAGCGCCAGACCGGTCTCCCGATCAACCACTCCACCCAGGCCTCGCAGGAGGCTCAGGGCGTAGTTGTACTGCCCCCCGGGCAGACCGGCTTCTGCCGCGCGCCGGAACCATGCGCGGGCCGCGACCGGATCGGCGGCAGCCCCCCAACCCTGGAGCAGGAGCACCCCGGCGTTGTTGCTGCCGACCGCATCGCCGTCGCGGGCGAGGCGCTGGTAGATCCCGAGCGCCTTTGCTGCCTCGCCCCGGTCGAGGGCGGCGCGCGCCTCGGCCCGCAGCCGCGCATGCGCGCCGGTCGGCAGATCTGCTGCGGCGGCGGACGCCGCAAACCCGGCGGTCAGCAGCACGGCGACGAGTTCCGCAAGCGGCCTCGGCGCACGCCGCGTCGAACGAGTTTCCGCACGCCGGCATGACGGTTCGGGCATGGGGCCGTCATTGCCCAATAACGTGCTCAGATTACCGGGCCGATTGCGGCGCGAAGGCTCAGTGGTGATGGCCGCCGGGGCCGTGCACATGCCCATGCTGAAGCTCTTCTTGAGTGGCAGAGCGCACATCCACTACCTCGACGTGGAACCGGAGCCGCTGCCCGGCCAGGGGATGATTGGCATCGATGGTCACCGTGTCGCTCGAGACGGCTACCACTCGCACCGACTGCGCGCCGTCGTCGGTCTCGCCCTGGAAGGACATCCCCGGGGCGACTGCATCCGGGTCCGGGAAGAGGTTGCGCGGAACGTCCTGAACCAGCTCCGGCTGGTGCTCACCGTAGGCCTCGGCAGCCTCGATGGCGACATCCAGTACTTCACCGCTGCCACGCCCCTCGAGGGCCCGCTCGAGGCCTTCGATGATGTTCCCACAGCCATGGAGATAGGCCAGCGGGCGGCCCTCGCCCGAGGCGTCGAGCAGTTGCCCGTCGTCGTCGTGCAGGGTGTAGTGGAAGGTGACGACGCATTGGGAGGCAATCTTCATCGGGACCTCATCGGATGGGGCGGTGAGCAGTGGGTGGCAGTCACGCTATGCTGGTGGAGCATCGCGCGGCGCCAGCAAGCGGGGAAATCGGGCCGGTGCGGAGGACGACGAATGCCCGGCTATCGACCGGGAGCGCATGGTCGATGCTAGCGGGAAGGAGTGCAACGGACCACGTCCCCCGATGTCGGTGCCAGCGTGGCCGGCATGGTTGCGCGCCACCCCTGACCTGCTCGACGCTGTGCTCCCTGATCAGACACATCTCCTCGACAAGGACCTCCCGTGACCAACGCATCTTCAGCCGACCCTCTGGCAGAAACCGCAAGGCTGGCTGGCTTCTTCGCCGCACACGCCATCTGGAGCCTCTCCTCAGGCGAGGCACTCGTGCCCATTTACGGCTTTCTTCGCGGTGCCGGGTTGCGTGAACTCACGCGCCTCGAGCACGACGACCTGGAGGCAGGCGTCGCCGCCGGTCGCGAGCTCCTCCGCAGCAACGAGGTCAGCGCGCAGCATGCCGTGCTGGTCTTCGACGGGCAGGTCAAACTGGGCGAGGAGTCGCTGGACGCCGTGGTCATCGAGGGCCAGAGCCAAGCTGCTGCCGACGAGCGGCTCGAGATGATCGTCCCCTATCGCTCCGCCGCCCACGCAGATGGCTTTCGGGTGCACCCGCCGAAATTCGTGGACCTCGCGGGAAGTCAGGAGCGCCGGCTGACCCTGTCGCAGGCCTTCTTCCGTGGGGTGAACGAGCATCGTGAGGCCGCGCCCATCTGGCGTGACCACGCCGCAGAGAGTCGCTGACGCCCTGCCCGATCTCCGATGCGCAGCGATCCGGGTGCAGCCACACCCTCTGGCAACCGTCGCTCGAACGGTCTCATCTCTAGCCGCGGACCGGTGGGTGCCCTCACGATTTCCCTACGCCAAGGCCAAACCCACTTTGAGACCCATGGGCACACACAGGCCGAGCGGCGGCGCAGCCACCCCGATGAATGATCGCCGGCGCGTCTTCGAGGGCCTGATCCGGGATCACGGCCCGGATCTGTATCGCTTCGCCCACTGGCTCTGCGGGCAACCCCAGGTGGCTGAAGATCTTCTGCAGGAGACCTTCGCGCGCGCCCGGCACGCCCTCAGTTCCCCCGACGATCTGGCGGCAGCCAGGGCATGGCTGTTCGTCACGCTGCACCGTGAACACGCCCGCGTCTGCGAGCGTCAACGACCGCAGGGGGTCGACAGTCCTCCCGGCCAGATCCCGCAACCGCAGCCGACACTCGACGATCGACCGGAAGCATCGGCCTTGCGGCGGGCCCTGGCGGTTCTTGCACCGGAGTACCGGGATCCGCTGTTGCTGCAAGTCCTCGGCGGATTGAGCTGTGAGGAGATCGGCGCGGCGCTTGGATTGACGCCGCAGACGACGGCCACCCGCGTCTTTCGCGCCAGACGCCGCTTGCGGGCTGCGCTCGGCGAGGAGTCGGGTCGTCAGGGCGACGAGACATGAACTGCCTCGAATTCCGCAAGGCGTTGCTCACCGAGCCAACCCGACAAGCCGCTGCGATCCGCGCGCATGCCAGCACCTGCGCCCTGTGTCGTCAATTCGGACTCGGCGCAGCGCGGCTCGAGCAGTTGCTGGGCGAGGTGGCTCGTTCACCCGTGCCGCCAGGACTGGAGGAACGGATCCTGCTGCGCGCCGCGCTGCATGAGGACATCCCGCCTGCGGTGCCGGACCGCCGCCGCTTCCTTGCCATGGCGGCCTCGGTCGGTGTCGCGGCCATGGGTGCGCTGGCCTTCACCGCCTGGCGTCAACGGGACGCGGCGGCCGATCTGCTCGTGACCCACGTGCGCACCGATCACCCCAGGGGGCTGGCCAGCGCATCCGGTGGCAGCGGGTTGACGGAGTCGGCCACGCGGGCTCTGCTGCTGACCTCAGGCGTACAGCCTGGCCCTCTGGCCGGGCTGGCGATCGAGGACGCCTGGTCCTGCTCTCCCCTTGGCCAGAGCGGGCTGCATCTCAAACTTGCCGCGCCGGGTGGGCCCGTGCATGTACTGCTATGCCCGGGCGAGTGGCGCCGTTCGGTAAGCCGGTTGACCCGCGACGACAAGCAGGTCGAGCTTCACCCGCACAGGCTGGGCACACTCGCGCTGATCGCCGCCTCGACTCCGGACCTCGAAGAATTGCGTACGCCCGTGTTGGCCGCCCTCGATGGCAATGACAACACCTGAGCGAGCCACCCGGGACGGCTTGCAGCACGCCCACTGAGCGCAGTGTCCCGGCGAGGTTCGGGCCGTCACAAGAACACCGGAGGGAAGGAGGCGGCGGTGATCCCGTGACGGATGACCGCCCCCCGCTCACGCCTGCTACAGCGAATCGCGCAGTTCCACCGGCGGACCGGTCCGCGAACGCAGGCGCAGATTCAGCATCTCGACGAAGATCGAGAAGGCGATCGGGAGGTAGACATACGCCTTCGGGATGTGGTGGCCGAAGCCCTCGGCGAGCAGCACGGTGCCGATGAGCAAGAGAAAGGACAAGGCCAGCATCTTCACGCTGGGGTGACGCTCGACGAAATCGCCGACCGGTCCGGCAAAGACCAGCATCATGGCCACCGACACCAGCACGGCCGCGATCATCACCTCGATGTACTTCACCATGCCGACGGCCGTGATCACCGAATCCAGTGAAAAGACGATGTCGAGCAGCAGGATCTGCACGATGACCCCGGCGAAGGTGGCCCCCACCCGCCCCTGGTCGCCGGCGATGTCACCCTCAAGTTTGTGGTGGATCTCGCTGGTGGCCTTCGCAATCAGGAAGGCCCCGCCGGCGGCGAGGATCAGGTCGCGCCCCGAGAACGGGTGCTCGAACACGGAGAACAGCGGTGCCGTGAGCCCGATGATCCAGCTCAGCATGAACAGCAGGCCGATGCGGGTGATGACCGCGAGTGAAAGACCTACCTGGCGCGCAAGTGCACGCTGGGATGGCGGCAGTCGGCCGGCAAGGATCGAAATGAAGATGATGTTGTCGATGCCGAGCACCACCTCAAGGGCGGTCAGCGTGAGGAATGCAACGAGGAGGTTAGGGTCGAGGATTTCCATGGTTGGCCTTGCTGGAGTTGAGGGGGGTGACGTTGCAGCCGACAGCGAGCCGGCTCGCCGTGCGCGCCGAAACTATTGCGGCGAAGGGTGCTGGCGGCGCTCAGGCTCCGTGACGGGAAGCAGCGCGACGACTGCGCCAGGCCTCGAGGTCGATTACCTCGGCCAGATTGCGGAAGGCTCGGAGCGTAGCATCACCGGGTGTACGGCGATCGAGTGCGTGGCGCGGGCTGGCCGCAAGGCG
>DNIF01000222.1 GCA_003485715.1 Gammaproteobacteria bacterium | reverse complement strand
TTCCCACCGGCCTCTGCCAGCGTCTCGGCGGTCCCGATGGGCAGACCACTGTCGCGCAGGATCTGCCGGCCAGCCTCCACATTGGTGCCGGCCAGTCGCACCACGAGCGGCATCTTGAGATCGATGTTGCGCACGGCCTGCACGACACCCTCCGCCACCCAGTCGCAGCGGTTGATACCGGCGAAGATGTTCACCAGCATCGCCTCGACGTTGTCGTCGGAGAGCACCAGGCGGAAGGCCTTTGCCACACGCTCAGGCGAAGCACCACCCCCGATGTCGAGGAAGTTCGCGGGCTCGCCACCGGCGTGCTGGATCATGTCCATGGTGGCCATGGCCAGGCCCGCGCCGTTGATGATGTTGCCGATGTTGCCGTCCAATCCCACATAGGACAGCCCGCGATCGGCGGCCTGCATCTCGCGCGGATCCTCCTGGGACTTGTCCCGCAGTTCGGAGATGTTCGGGCGCCGGAAGATTGCGTTGTCATCGAAGGACATCTTCGCGTCCAGCGCAAGCAGCCGGCCGTCGCGGGTGATGACCAGCGGATTGATCTCGACCATCGTCGCATCCAGATCGCGGAATGCACGGTAGACGCCGAGGAAGGTGGTCACGGCCTGGCTCACGAGCGAGGCGGGCAGACCGAGACCGAAGGCGAGTTCACGCGCCTGGAAGTCCTGCATCCCCACCGCCGGCTCGATGGCCGCGCGGATGATGGAGTCGGGCCGTTCCCGGGCGATCTCCTCGATCTCCATGCCGCCTTCGGCGGAGGCGACCACTACGACGCGCTCCTGGGCCCGATCAAGCACGAGACCGAGGTAGATCTCACGCTCGATTTCCGTTGCCGCCTCGACGTACAGACGATGCACCACCTTGCCGGCTGGACCGGTCTGGTGGGTCACGAGCCGCTTGCCGAGGAGCTCGTCGGCGGCCTCCCAGATCTCGTCGTCGTTGCTACAGACCTTGATACCGCCAGCCTTGCCGCGGGCACCGGAGTGGATTTGAGCCTTGACCACCCAGCGCTCGCCGCCGATCTCGCGCGCCCGATAGGCGGCCTGCTCCGGGCTGTAGGCCAGACCGCCGGGCGGAGTCTGGATGCCGAACTTCTGGAGGATCTCCTTGGCCTGATACTCATGGATTTCCATGCTGTGTTCTCCGGAAAGCGGTTGAAGGGGTTACGTGGGCTGCGTTGACTCGATGTGCGCTCAGGTCCTGGCCGAGCGCGCGGCGATGGCGTCGGCCTGACGTACGACGTTTTCAGCCATGCGGGCCGAGGCGGCGTCGATCATCCTGCCGTCGAGCTGGGCGGCACCCTTGCCCGCCTTCGCGGCCTCGTCCAGCGCCACGAGCACCCGACGGGCACGATCGACCTCCTTCTCAGGTGGCGACATCACCTCGTTGGCAAGCGCGATCTGGGAGGGATGGATGGCCCACTTGCCCTCATAGCCCATCGCCGCGGCGCGCCGGGCGGCATCGCGATAACCCTCGGGGTCGTTGAAATCACCGAAGGGACCATCGATGGCGCGCAGACCATAGGCACGGCAGGCAATCACCATGCGCTGCAGCGCACTGTGCCACTGGTCGCCGGGGTAATCCGGATTGAGACCACCGATGTTGACGGTGCGGGCGCGGCAGCTCGCGGCAAAATCCGCGACACCGAAATGCAGCGCCTCCAATCGACGGCTGCTCTGGGCGATCGCCTCGACGTTGGCCATGCCGAGCGCAATCTCGATGAGGCACTCCAGACCGATCCGATGCTGGATCCCCTTCGCCTCCTCGATCTGGGTGAGCATGCAATCGACCATGTAGACGTCGGCCGCCGTGCCTGCCTTCGGGATGAGGATGGTGTCCAGCTTGTGGCCTGCCTGCTCGACGATATCCACCACATCTCGATACATGTAGTGGGTATCAAGACCGTTGATGCGCACCGAGACCGTCTTGCCATGACCGGCCCAGTCGAGGTCATTCAAGGCCTGGATGATGTTCTTGCGAGCAGTCTCCTTGAGGTCCGGAGCGACTGCGTCTTCACAGTCCAGGAACACGTAGTCGGCGTCTGCGGTGAGCGCCTTCTCGATCATCGTGGGATTGGATCCAGGCACTGCCAGCTCGCTGCGCTGCAGCCGGGTGCGGACGGGCTTGTACTGGGTGAAGCTCATGGGTGGTCCCCCTCGAAGGTTGCGAACGGTGGACCCGCAACGGGCAACTCGGCACGGCGTGCAGAACGCCGCGATGCGGGCGGGGGCCCGACCGGTTGGCGACGACAGGGCGGCGCGCGAGACTCGGGGGGACAGCACAGGGAGAGCGACGGAAATCGGTCACACCCCACCCGCGGGAGACTCGAGGACCGCCTGTCACGTCGACCAGGTCGAGCCGGACTTCATGGATCCGGACACAAATTGATTGAGCCGCTCGGGATGGAAGTCCGACCGGCGACTACCTGCCACATATCCGCGGACAATCTTCCGCGGGCACCGATCCAGGCTGCCGCCGTGGGCGGAGGGGCTCGCGCCTCTCCACCCACGGCGAGCCAGGACCTCAGATGGCCTTGGCCGTGCTGCGCAGGTAGCCCTGGGCTGCCGCGACGCCGGAGCCGAGTTCCACCTTCACGCCGGCATCGAGCAGCGCCATCTCCGTCACCGAGATGGTCGCCAGGACCATGAGCTCATTGAGATCGCCCAGATGCCCGATGCGGAAGGCCTTGCCTGCCACCTTCGCCAACCCGATCGAAAGCGAGAGGTTGTAGCGACCGTAGGCGTGCTTGTTGACGTCGTTGCTGTTGATGCCTTCCGGCACGTAGATGGCGCTCACGGTGTCGGAGTACCACTTGGGCTCCTTGGCCACCAGTGACAGCCCCCACGCGGACACCGCGCGGCGAATGGCCTCGGCATAGCGATGGTGACGGGCGAAGATGTTCTCCAGCCCCTCTTCGGCGATCATGTTCAGCGATTCGCGCAGCCCACGCAGCAGGAGCATCGGCGGCGTGTAGGGGAAATACCCCAGATCGTTGGTGCGGATCTGGTCGGCGAAATCGAAGAAACAGCGCGAGAGCTTGGCCGTCTTCATGGCCTCGAGCGCCTTCTGGCTGACACCGACGATGGCGAGACCGGTGGGCAGCATGAAGCCCTTCTGCGAACCCGACACGATGAGGTCCACGCCCCACTCGTCCATGCGGAAGTCGATGGAGGCCACCGAGCTCACGCCGTCCACGTACAGCAGGGCGGGATGCTTGGCGGCATCCAGTGCCTTGCGCACGGCGGCGATGTCGCTGGCGACACCGGTCGCGGTCTCGTTCTGGGTGGCGAAGACGCCCTTGATCTCGTGCTTCGTGTCGGCCGCGAGGATCTCGTAGTACTTCTCGGCCGGCACCCCCTCGCCCCACTCGACATCGAGGGCCTGGACATCAAGGCCGAAGCGGCGGTTCATGTCGATCCAGAGATTGCTGAAATGGCCGAAGCCGGACATCAGCACCTTGTCACCCGGGGAGAGGGTGTTCTGGATCGCCGCCTCCCAGCCGCCGGTGCCGCTGGCCGGGAAAATGAACACGCGACCGGTTTCCGTCTTGAAAACCTTCTTGACGTCTTCGTAGAGCGGCTTGGTGAACGCGGGCAGATCCGGGGCGCGCATGTCCTCCTGCGCGAGATGCATCGCCCGCATGATGCGATCGGGGATGTTGGTCGGACCCGGAATGAAGAGGAAATTACGACCGGCCATGGGCGGTTGCTCCTTGCAGAATGACGTGCGTCAGCGCGCCTTGGCAGCCCGGAATAGCCGGAACTGAGGCGTCGCAGAAACGCAACGGGGAATGGTTCATGGTTGATGCGTGACTTCGCAGGTTTCTGTCACAAGCTCGCACCGCCTTAAATCGGGCAATGACTCTAGCACGTGCATTTTGCGAGGCGCAACGCGGAATTGAAACGCCAAGCCTTTGATGCTGCAAAGCAATATGGAAACACCGTGCCGGTTGGACATCCGGCTCAGGTTGTTGCCGCGCAGCATCGAAGTGCAGCATCGAGGTCCTCAAGCAGGTCCTCCACGGCCTCGATCCCGATGGAAAGTCGCACCAGGTTGTCCCCGATTCCAGCCGCAGCACGTGTTTCGGCGGCAAGCCGCCCGTGCGTGGTGGTTGCCGGATGCGTAACGGTGCTGCGTGTGTCGCCGAGGTTGGCCGTAATGGAGAACCAGCGCAGCGCGTCGATGAGACGCCACGCCGCCTCCCGCCCACCGTGCAGCTCGAAACTGACGATGCCTCCACCGGCCGATTGCTGCAGGTGGGCAAGCGCCTGCTGCGGATGCGAATCGAGGAAGGGATAGTAGACGCGCAGCACCTCGGGGCGGGTCTCTAGCCAGCGCGCCACGATCAGGGCCGCTTCACTGTGCGCGCGCATGCGCAGAGGCAGCGTTTCCAGCCCCTTAAGGAACACCCAGGCGTTCATCGCGCTCATGCTTGGCCCGGCCGTGCGCAGGAAGCCGTAGATGGCCTCCGCGACGGCGGCGTCCCGGGCCAGGATCGCCCCCCCGAGCAGGCGCCCCTGACCGTCCAGGTACTTGGTGGCCGAGTGGATGACGAGGTCGGCCCCCAGTTCGAACGGCCGCTGCAGGATCGGCGTACAGAAGCAGTTGTCCACGGCGAGCAGCGCGCCCGCCGCGTGCGCGAGCTCCGCAAGCGCTGCGATGTCGGCCAGTCGCATGAGTGGATTCGAAGGGGTCTCGAGAAAGACGAGTCGGGTCGGGCGGGCGAGCGCCTCACGCCAGGCCTCGAGGTCGTCCTGCGGTACCAGCGTCACCTGGATGCCATAGCGCGGCAGCCACTGCTCGAACCATTGCAGACTGGCACCGAAGACTGCGCGTGAGCTGACCACGTGATCGCCCGCCTGGCAGAGCGCGAGTGTGGTCGCCGAGATGGCGGCCATACCGGTCGCGGTGGCGATGCAGCGCAGCCCACCCTCGAGTGCGTTCAGGCGCTCCTCGAAGGCACGCACCGTGGGATTGGTGAAGCGCGAGTAGACATTCCCGGGCTCGGTGCCGGCGAAACGCGCGGCCGCCTCGGCGGCCGAGGCGAAGACGAAGCTCGAGGTGGTGTAGATGGGCTCGGAGTGCTCGCCCTCGGGGCCACGGACCTGCCCGGCGCGCACGGCACGGGTGGCGAGGCGGGGCGAACCGCGTTCAGAGTTGTCGATGGTAGACATGGCGCGGGAGTATGCCTTGGGTGCGCCCGTGTTGCTGCCCTTGCGGGCGGACATGGGGCCACGGGAGCGGCATGATTCCTACCGCGCTGCCGTGGCGGGCATGCCGATCTGCTCGAGTCGCAGCCATAATGCGCGCCCCGTCGCCTGCCACCGCCGGTCGTGAGACCACTCGACCGGCCGACCAGTGGCATCCGCAACCCGAATCGACCCGAGGATATCCAGGACATGGGCAAGCGCGTTCTCATCGTGGGTGGTGTAGCTGGCGGCGCTTCGTGTGCGGCCAGGGTACGGCGACTGGACGAGACTGCCGAGATCATCCTCTTCGAGCGCGGCGCGCATGTCTCGTTCGCCAACTGCGGTCTGCCCTACCATGTCGGCGACGTCATCCGCGAGGCCGATTCCCTGCTGGTGGCCTCTCCCGCGCTGTTCCGCGACCACTTCAATATCGACGTGCGCGTCCGGCACGAAGTGGTGGAGATCAAGCGCAGCGCGCAACGCATCCGGGTGCGCAATCTCGAGACGGGCAACGAGCAGGACGAGCACTACGACGCCCTGGTCCTTGCACCGGGCGCGACGCCGATACGCATCGATTGCCCTGGAGTAGACCTGCCCGGTGTGTTCACGCTGCGCACCATTCCTGACAGCGTCGGCATACGGGCATGGATAGACGAACGCCGGCCGCAGCGTGCGCTGGTCGTCGGTGGCGGCTTCATCGGCCTCGAGGTAGCGGAGAACCTCGCCCATCGCGGCCTGGCCATCACGCTGTTGGAGCGCGGATCGCAAATCATGCCACCGCTCGACCCCGAGATGGCCTGGTATGTCCAGGAACACCTCGAGTCGCGGAGCGTGGAGATCCGGCTGGAGGATGCCCTGGTCGAACTGTCGCAGGTCGATGGACACCTGGTGGCGCAAACCGCGTGCGGGGCACGGCTCGTGACCGATATGGTGGTCCTGGCCGCCGGCATCCGGCCGGAGAACACCCTGGCCGCCGCGGCCGGGCTGCCCCTGGGCACCGCCGGTTCCGTCGTGGTGGACAGCGCTATGCGCACGGCCGATCCACATATCTGGGCGGTTGGCGACGCGGTGGAGGTGCAACATGTGGTCACGGGGCAGGAGACCATACTGCCGCTCGCCGGGCCGGCCAATCGCCAGGGACGCATTGCTGCGGAGTCGATCTGCGACCGCACGAGCCGGTTTCGCGGCGTCCAGGGCACGGCGGTCGTTGGCACCTTCGGGCTCACCGTCGCCTGTACCGGTGCCCCGGAGAAGGGGCTCGCGCGCGCCGGGGTCAGCGGCTACAAGAGCATCTACCTGCATCCCGGACACCACGCGAGCTACTTTCCGGGTGCCCGACCCATCCATCTCAAGCTGTCGTTCGACACTGCCAGTGGCCGGGTGCTTGGTGCCCAGGCGATCGGCCATGAGGGTGTGGACAAGCGTATCGATGTGATCGCCACCGCCATCCAGATGGGTGCGACGGTGCGCGATCTGGCGGAGGCCGAACTCTGCTATGCGCCTCAGTACGGCGCGGCCAAGGACCCGGTGAACATCGCGGGAATGATCGCGCTGAACCACATGAACGGCGATCTGCCGCTCGCCGACTGGGCCACCATCGACACCGGTGGCATCTGCCTCGTGGATGTGCGCGAGCCGCGAGAGTACGCCGCCGGCCATATTGCGGGCGCGCGCAACCTGCCGTTCTCGTCGATACGTACTCGCTACCATGAACTGCCACGGGATATACCCCTGGCGCTCTACTGTCAGGTCGGCCAGCGTGCCTACTACGCCACCCGCTTTCTGCTGCAACAGGGCTTCTGCTCTGCCAACCTGCCCGGCGGCTATACCACCTACCTCGCACTGACTCGCGTCCGTTCGAGGACTTCCGGGGCTCGACCGGCCTGAGCGACCGCCTCAGATCCGCGGCGACCGGAGCGCCCGTGCCCGCACCGGTAGATGATTTCCCCGCCTGCCCGGGCTTCCTCGATCACATCACGGTGCGCATCGCGCACGGACCAAGGAGCTGACCGGTGGGTCCTCGATCGTCGTCCGAAGGCCCTCAGAGATAAGGATCCGTGTTGGCGCTGAGGTCAGTGAGGGAATTGCTGGCACCGTTACCACGCTCCCGCGCAAATTCGCCACGTCGTTCACGCAGGGCCGAAAGGTAGTCCGGTGTGACATCGGCGGTCACGTACTCGCCGGTGAAGCACGATGTATCGAAATCCTCGATCGTGGGATTGCCGCGGCGGCAGGCCGCCACGAGATCCGGCAGCGCCTGGTAGATGATGCGATCGGCACCGATGCAGGCACCCACCTCGGCCTCCGAGCGGCCATTGGCCACCAGCTCTTCGGCGGTCGGCATGTCGATGCCATAGACATTCGGGTAGCGGACAGGTGGCGCCGCCGAGGCGAAGTAAACACGCCGTGCGCCAGCCTCGCGCGCCATCTGCACGATCTGCCGGGAGGTCGTACCGCGCACGATGGAATCATCCACCAGCAACACGTTCCGGCCACCGAACTCCAGCGGGATGGCGTTCAACTTCTGGCGTACGGAGCGCTGTCTGAGTTGCTGGCCAGGCATGATGAAGGTGCGCGGGATGTAGCGGTTCTTGATGAAGCCTTCGCGATAGGTGAGCTTGAGGGCATTGGCGAGTTCCAATGCGGCCGTGCGCGAGGTGTCCGGGATCGGAACGACCACATCGATGTCGTGATCGGGCCAGTCGCGGCGGATACGTTCGGCCAGGTGCTCGCCCATGCGCAGACGCGCCTTGTGCACCGAGATGCCGTCGATGATGGAATCCGGCCGGGCGAAATAGACGAACTCGAACACACAGGGGCGCAGCGGCCCTGCCTCGATGCACTGGCGCGCGAGCATGCCTCCGCTGGCTGGCAGCAGGATGGCCTCGCCCGGGCCGATGTCGCGCTCGATCCGGAATCCGAGCACGTCCAGCGCGACGCTCTCCGAGGCGACCATCCAGTCCCCTCCCCCTCCGGATTCTCCGTCGCGACGACCGAACACCAGCGGACGGATGCCGTTCGGGTCACGGAAGGCCACCACACCGAAGCCCGGGATCATCGCCACCACAGCGTAACCACCGTGCGCCCGGCGCATGGTGCGCGCGACGGCGGCAAAGATGCCCTCCGGTGTGAGTTCCAGCGCGCCGT
>DNIF01000217.1 GCA_003485715.1 Gammaproteobacteria bacterium | reverse complement strand
TCTTCGAGCGCCGGGTCTGGGGAGCGGAGGAGAGCGCTAGCGGCTACGGCTCGTCCATCGAGTACACGCGTCGTTTGCGGGCGGCACTGCCCCAACTCTTCGCACAGCTTCGGGTGAGCCGTGTGCTCGATGCTCCCTGTGGTGACTTCAACTGGATGCGGCTAGTGGTCGAGTCAAACGACATCGACTACATCGGCGGCGATATCGTTGAACCACTCATCGCCCAGAACCGTGCCCGTTACACCCTGCCGCGGGTGAGCTTCTTGCCGCTGGATATCACCACCGATCCACTGCCGGACGTAGATCTGATGATCTGCCGCGACTGCCTTTTTCACCTTTCCTACGCGGATGCCCTAGCCTTCCTGCGCAACTTCGCCCGCTCCAACGTCCCCTATTTGCTCACTACTACCCACATGAACGCGGGTCTGTTCAGCAATCGGGACATCGTGACCGGCGACTTCCGCCGGATCGACCTCTTCCTGCCGCCCTTCTCCCTGCCCCGCGACGTGCTTTGGCGCGTGGAGGACTGGATGCCGCCAGAAGCGATGCGGGAAATGTGTGTCTGGTCCCGTGAACAGGTCGCTCAGGCGCTGGCCGGGGCGGAGCGATCGTGAGAGGGGCTATCGGAATCGGGTGTCTTGGCTGCAGTTTAGCGACCGCTGGCACTGAGATGACAGTGGAGCAAGACGAGTTTATACCTTTACTCTCCAACCTGCGGCACCATGCACCGGAGCCACAGCATGCGCTGCGCTGAGCCTGTCACCTTCTACGTTCCGCGCGAAATGCCTTTTGAGTTCCCGTCCAACTACGACGAACTCGACTGGGAGGCCGCCGGGTCTATCCTGGGCCAGGGTGGCCACGTGCTGCAGGCGGCTTGGCTCTTCCAGACCGGTATCCGGCTGAGGAGCGCAGGCTGGGACGTGCAATTCGTACGGGAATTTCCGACCAGTGGCATAGTGGTGAGCACGGTGTGGGACCTGCCGCGTCTCTTCAGACCACCCCCAGAGGTGGTGCATGTCTGCGTGCTGGGCGACGGCTACCCCTACATGTTTGCCGATATCTACGTGTCGCAGAATCCTGTGCAGGCAACCTCGTGGCGAGGCGACCGCTTCGTCCGCCCGCTCTGGCGCTATGTACCGCATTGGCCGCAGCCCGACATCCGGCCTCGGGACGCCGCGCATGGTTCCCGCTTCACCCGTGTTGGCTTCGCCGGACATGTGCAAAACCTGGCACCAGAACTCCAGGACGCGGAGTGGCAGGCGGAATTCCATGCTAACGGCTTCGAGTGGGCCGAGAGTGACCTCAATCAATGGCACGACTATCGAAACATCGACGTCTCCATTTCCTGCCGTCGCTTCACGCGTCGACGCTATCTGAACAAACCCGCGACCAAGATGTACAACGCGTGGTTCGGTGGCGTGCCGTTCATCGCAACCCCGGAATCCGCCTTCGTCGCGGAACGGCGCACACCGGATGAGGCCATCTTCGTCCACAGCCCCAGACAGTTGTTGCAGGCCCTCTGCAGTCTGCGTGATGACGCTGACCGCCGTCAGCGGATGGTGCAAGCTGGCTACCACGCGCGTGAGCGCTTCTCGGTCGCGCGAATTCTATCGATCTGGCAACAGGTGTTGACCGACGGTGTGAGCCGAGCGCGCCGGTTGCGGCAGAAGCAAGGCAGAATCGGGCGTCTCGCTGAGTCGATGTACTTCCGAGCGACGGTGGCGACCCGCTTGGCCGAAAGCAAGCTCAATCAATGGACGGGTGGGCAAAGATGAAATCGGACCCAGTGCACGTATCTCTTCCACGCCGACTCGCCGATGCCTGTGTGCGCTGGTATGGGCGCTGGGCCGGATTGCCGCTGCTGGAGGACTGGAATCTCTTCCTCGTGAAGCTCGGTCAGGCCGGGCTCGGTGTGGGCATCGACCATCACTTGGATCGCTCCGGTGAAGGGCGCTTCCTGGAGCAGGTTCTCCCTGGCTGGATCGAGTCGAAGCGGCCGGTCTGTGCCGATATCGGGGCCAATGTCGGAGACTACTCCCGGGCACTTCGCCAGCGACTTGGCCCGGACGCGCGCATCATTGCCTTCGAGCCGCATCCGTTGACCTTTCGCCAGTTGGTCAATGCCATGGCCGTAGAGCACATCGAATGCATCCACGCGGCGGTGGACCGTGAATCAGGCTCCGTCGTGCTGCACGATCGAATAGCCGAAAGTGGTTCGGAGCAGGCGTCTCTGCTCGCCGAGCTCACCTCGCAGTACTACCGCGTGGAATCGGTGCGGCATGAGGTAAAAGCTCTCTCACTCGATGACTTCGCGCAACAGCACGGCATAGACGTCTTTGATTTCGTGAAGATCGATGTCGAGGGTCTGGAGCTCCAGGTGCTTGAAGGCGCGCAGAGGCTGATTGAACAGGGCGCGATTAGGGCGCTGCAGTTCGAGTTCAACGTGACCCAGATCTACGCGCGCACTTTTTTTCGCGACATCCACCAGATCCTGCCGGGCTATCGGCTCTTCCGCCTGACGCCGAGGGCGATGATTCCGCTACCAGAGATTTACAGCCCGGCCCGACTGGAACTCTTCGGCTATCAGAACATCGTCGCTCGCCGAAGCGATTGGGCACCAAGCAGCGGATCCTGATAGCAATCCAACCAGACGACCCACCGGGTGGGGGTCGCACGGGACGTCAACTGGAATCCCCAGCGACCGCATTGAGGACCTAGCGTGCTTCGAGCTTACGAGACATTTCTGTGGTTGCTGTCGCGCCCGGCCTTCTACGGCCTGTGGCTCTGGGTGCGCAGGCTGTCCTCACACGCACTCAGCATGTCTTCCGCCGCCCGTCTGCCCTGCCACCGGACCGGCGAGCAGTTAGCGCTCGAGCAGGTACTTGCCGCTGGCCGGACCGATGAGACCTTGGTCATCCTGGATGTGGGTGCCAATCTTGGTCATTACGCGGCCCTCTGTGTAAGCCGGATCGCCTCGCGAGCGGTGCCATACGAGTTGCATTGCTTCGAGCCCTCCAGCGGCACAGCGGATGCGCTGGAGATCAGCCTGCGCGGGAACCCGCACGTGCAGGTTCATAGGACGGGCATGGGCCGCGCACCGGGCGAGGCGACCCTCTACGCGCCCTGGGCCACCTGCGGGGCAGCAAGCTCCAACCCGGAGTTGGGCACCCTCTTTCCCGGCGGCTATTCGGGCGCTATCGAGGAGGAGCCCTTCCGCATCGATACCGTGGATGACTTCCTGGTGCGCCACAATATCCAAAGTGTGCATCTCCTCAAGATCGATGTAGAGGGCATGGAGTTCGACGTCATCGAGGGGGCCAGGAAGAGCATCGCCGCGGGGCAGATCCGCTTCATCCAGTTCGAGATCTCAGGCGCCACCATGCTCAACCGCTTCTACCTCAGGGACTTCTGGCGCGAGCTTTCTGATCGCTACACCTTCCATCTGGTGATGCACCAAGGTCTCAAGCTGATCCCGGACTACACGCCGCATCTGGAATGCTTCGCCGGTGCGGCGAATTACCTGCTCGAACTCAAGCCCCAGGGCAGGGCAGTAGGCTGAGAAAAGCCTGCTCGCGAGGTATCGTTTCCTCTGGCGAGGGTGGGAAGCGTTGTGATCAGCGAAGTCATGAGCGTCCCCATGCAGCACGATTCCGGTGTCGCGGGCGATGCGCTGGAACGCTGACAGCGGCTCGCCACGGGTGCAGATCAGTACATCGACGGGAATGCCGAGGCGACCCTCCAGTCGCAGCTTGATTCTGGCGCGGTCGAGCAGACCGAGCGTCCGATCTGCTTCGATCATCAGGTCGATATCGCCACCGCGACCGGCGTCATCCAGCCTGGAACCGAACAGCAGGATGCGGCTGTTCTGGCCCGCG
>DNIF01000159.1:1408-3466 GCA_003485715.1 Gammaproteobacteria bacterium | reverse complement strand
GCCGCGCGTGGATTGGGCCACGCACGCGCGGCGGTGAGGTCACTCTGGGGTAGGTCGCGTCGGTGCCGCAGCAGGGCCTCGCGCTCCGGCTGCGCGAGGGCGATGCGGATCGCCTCGGCTTCCGTGAGCACGGGGGCACCGGGCGGGGCCTCGGCACGCTCGCCGACATCACCGCCGATCGGAACCGTCAGTACCGTCTCCGCACCTGCCGGCGGACAAAGCAGCAGGCCCAGCGCAAGCGCCAGCCAGACCGGGACCTGTGGCGAGCGGCGCGCCATCGCTGGCCGGTTCACGGCCATACCGCACCTGACCACGCCTCCGGTGACACCTGCGAGTCCGCGCTTCATTGCCGTGCCTTTGGGCCCCGCCGGTCGGCGCGTGACCTGCCTCAGAGCACCGCGCGAGGATAGGAACCCAGGCGCTTGACCAGGGTGGCGCGCAACTCGATCTCGGCCAGCGCCGCGGCCACATGGGGATCATTGGCGTGACCGTCCAGGTCGACGTAGAAGAGGTACTCCCACATGGCCCGCCGTGAGGGTCGCGATTCGATCCGCGACAGGGAGATCCCGGCACCTGCCAGGCAGTCGAGAATGTCGCGCAGAGCCCCGGGGCGATTCGGCGTAGCGAAGATGAGCGAGGTCTTGTCATCACCGCTCGGGGCGCTCACCTGCCGACCGATGACCAGGAAGCGGGTGGTGTTGTCGGGCTCGTCCTCGATGCGCGCCGCAAGCACGCGCAGGTCGTAGTGCGCAGCCGCGGCCTCCGAGGCAATCGCGACCGCGCCCTCCTCCAGAGCGGCACGCCTGGCCCCCTCCGCGTTGCTTGGCATCGGCAAGCGCTCGATCCCGGCCAGGTGGACATCCACCCAGCGACGACACTGGGCAAGGGCCTGGGGGTGTCCGTACAGGCGACGGGCGTCACCAAGCGCCGCCACACGCCCGAGCAGACAATGATGGATGCGGAGTTCCACCTCGCCGCAGATGACCAGCGGAGAATCGGCGAAGTTGTCCAGCGTATGCGTCACGACACCCTCGATGGAGTTCTCCACCGGGACGACGCCGAAGGCGCAGCCGCCGGCCTCCACCTCGCGAAAGACCTCAGCGATGCTGGCGGCACTGCGCATGGCGACGCTGTGACCGAAGTGCTTGCTGGCGGCCGCCTCGGTCCAGGTACCCACCGGGCCCAGATAGGCCACCGTCAGTGGCTGCTCCAGGGCAAGGCAGGCCGACATGATCTCGCGGAAGAGCCGTCCGATCTCCTCATCCGGCAAGGGACCGGGATTGCGCGCGAGGATCCCGCGCAGCACCTGCGCCTCACGCTCGGGTCGGTAAAAACTGCCTCCGTTACCTTCTTTGAGCTTGACCGCCGCCACGCGTGAGGCCAGCCGGGCTCGCTCCGAGAGCAGTTCGAGCAGTCGTTCATCGACCGCATCGATGCGCTCGCGCAGCGCGCCGAGCGTTTCCGGTAGATCAGCGGGAGGCGTCGTGAGCGACATCACTCGCACTCAGTCGTCAGGTTCCGCGGGCGAGGCGTCGTCAGCCCCTTCCCCATTCTCGCCCGGGGTGGCGGCAGCATCACCGACCGGGGTCGTGCCGGCGGCCGTCGCGGGCGGTGGCCCCTGCTCGGGCTCTGCGGGGTCGTCGTCGTCCACCACACGGGCAACGCTGATGAGATGCTCGCCTTCGCCGATGCGGATGAGCGTCACGCCCTGCGTGTTGCGCGAGAGCAGATTGATGCCCGCAACCTCCGTGCGGACCAGTGTGCCCTGATCACTGATCAGCATGAGGTGGTCGGATTCGCGCACCGCAACGGCAGCGATCAGCCCGCCGTTGCGGGCGCTGGTCTGGATGGCCTTCACACCCTGACCACCGCGCCGATGCAAGGGGAATTCCTCCACCTCGGTGCGCTTGCCGTAGCCGTTCTCGGTGGCCGTGAGAATGGTCTCACCCGCTTCCGGAACGACCAGCGAGACCAGGTGCACATCGTCATCGAGCCGCATGCCGCGCACCCCGGTGGCATCGCGCCCCATGGGCCGAAGTTCTTCGGACTCGGCGAAGC
>DNIF01000159.1:0-1020 GCA_003485715.1 Gammaproteobacteria bacterium | reverse complement strand
CCACGCCGATCAGGTAATCGCCTTCGCGCAGGTTGAGGGCCCGAATTCCTGACACATTGACGTTGCGGAAGGCCGTCAGCGGGCATTTCTTCACGGTGCCGGAGGCAGTGGCCATGAGCACGAAGTGGCCCTCATCCTCCAGCGTCTGGACCGGCAGCACGGCCGTGATGCGCTCGCCTTCAGCCAGCGGCAACAGGTTCTGCAGCGGGCGACCGCGCGCCGTGCGTGCGGCCTGCGGCAGCTCGTAGACCTTCAGGCGATACATGCGCCCGGTGCTGGAAAAGCACAGCAGCGTGTCGTGACTGTGCGCCTGGAAGATGCGGCGGATGAAGTCCTCTTCGCGCAGACTAGCAGCCGACGCGCCACGACCACCGCGCTTCTGGGCGCGGTACTCGTCCAGCGGCAGCGCCTTGGCGTAACCGGCGTTGGTGAGCGTCACCACCATCTCTTGCGGCGGGATGAGATCCTCGCGCGAGAGGGATGCGTAATCCGGTTCGATGGTGGTGCGGCGGGCATCGGCGAAGGCCGTGCGGATGTCCCTGAGCTCGGTGTCGATCACCTGAACCAGACGCTCGGGGCGTGCGAGGATGTCCAGCAGATCGCCGATGGCGACGAGGAGGTCACCGTACTCGCTGGTGATGCGATCCTTCTCCAGGCCGGTCAGGCGTTGCAGGCGCATGTCGAGGATCTCCTGCGCCTGGATGGCCGAAAGATAGTAGCCCTCGGGACCGAGGCCGAGCTCGGGCGCGAGATCCCGCGGCCGCGAGGCATCGGCACCGGCCCGGGCCAGCAGTTCCACCACGATGCCACCGGGCCAGGCACGGGCCGTCAGGCGTTCCCGCGCCTCCGCCGGCCCGCTGCTCGTCTTGATGAGTTCCACCACCTCATCGATGTTGGCCAGCGCCACCGCCAGGCCCTCGAGCCGATGGGCGCGGGCGCGCGCCTTCGCCAGCTCGAAGAGTGTGCGCCGGGTCACGACCTCGCGCCGGTGCTGGAGAAAGCTGTCGATGAAGGTGCGCA
>DNIF01000212.1:2714-2929 GCA_003485715.1 Gammaproteobacteria bacterium | reverse complement strand
ACTCCCTCTTCGATGACTACACACTGGGTGCCTCGGCAGACCTTGGCAGCACGCGCATCGCCGGTCATACACTCAGGGCTTCGGCCAACTACAAGACCGACATCCACCACGAGATCGACAACGACGGCGCGCTGCGCGAGCGCATGCAGGACGAGACCTGGGGCGTGGCGGTGGAGGACCGCTATCAGCTCGCGCAAGCCTGGACCGTCGCCGCG
>DNIF01000212.1:0-2295 GCA_003485715.1 Gammaproteobacteria bacterium | reverse complement strand
GCGCATCGAGGGCTTCCCCACCCCCACCAACGACGCCTTCAACGTGCAGTTCGGTGCCTTCCACGCCATCGACGCAAGCCACAACATGCACGCAGTCATCTCGCGCCGCACCCGTTTTGCCACCATGCAGGAACGGTTCTCCTTCCGTCTTGGCAGCGCCATCCCCAATCCGGGCCTGGAGCCGGAGTCCAGCCTGGCCTTCGAATTGGGCGTGGACGGAACGGATGGGCCGGTCAGTTGGCGGGTGGCTGCTCACGTCGCCGGGCTGGAAGACGCCATCCAGCAAGTGATCGTGGCGCGCGCCCTTTGCCCCCCGGACCCGCGCGTTCGCGACTGCTTCCAGTTGCGGAACATCGGCCGGGCCACCCACCGCGGCGTGGAACTCTCCGGGCGCTGGGACATCGCCCCCGGCTGGGCACTGGACGGCAACTACGCCTTCCTCGACCGCGAGAATCGCACCCGTCCGGATGTGCAGCCCATCAATGTCCCGGCCCACTTCGGCCTCGCCTCACTGGAGTGGAGCGGCGAGCGCGTCGACATCATCACCTCGGTCCAGGCCGAAAGTTCGCGCCTGAGTCGGCCCGATGGGCTCAGGATTGCCGATGGCTTCATGCTCGGCCACGTGAAGGGGATCTGGCACGCGCTCAAGGACACCGATCTCGAGTTCAGCGTGCTCAACCTGGCCGATACCCGTTACGAGTTCATCGAAGGTTTTCAGGAGGCGGGGCGTACCTTCCTCGTCGGCTTCCACTACCGGCGCTGAGGCCGGCGCGCTGGTCGGAACCCGGTTGACGGGGCGCAATGCAAAGACATCATCGACGTCCCGAGGATCCGGGGGGCGATGGCAGGATAAAAACCCTTGGCCACGGAGCGCATCATGCACAAGCCCTCGACCTACCCCGCGGCTCGCGCCCGGACCTGCGCCAGCCTGTTCGCCGCCCTGCTCGCGTTGACCGGCAACCCGGTCCCGGCCTGCGACTTTCCCGGTCTGGATGCCGAGGCCGACCTTGCCCTGCATGCCACGGTGCCGAAGGCAGTCGCGGCCAGCGTGGACGAGGCCAGGGCACCCGCAGTCAGTGCGGGCGCGCTTTGGGAGGTGACGCTGCACCCGCTCGACGCGGTGAACTTCGCCCGGCCACCCGGGCGCGAGGCCGCCGTGGCCACCCATGCCGGGTTGCTGCGCTTCCCGGTGCCCACCCGCGGGCGCTGGCGGGTGGCGCTGTCGGACGGCTCCTGGGTCGACCTCGTGGACGGCGGCGTGATCGTGCCGAGCTTCAAGCACGGCGGCGATGGTGCCTGTGAACGGATGCACAAGGTGGTGGATTTCCACGTGCCGCTCGAGCGCGAGGTGCTCATCCAGTTGAGCGGTGCCAGGGCGACGAAGCTGCGCCTGAGCCTGCGCCCCCTGCCCTGAAGCTCCCGGCTCGGCGCTGAGCCGCAAGGGGGGCGGGAATCGCGCCGCGTGCGGGATCCCCTCGCCGGTGCTCGGCCTGCGATACCATGCGCCCCTTGGCGGTTCGCCTTCAGGAGGGGTCTTGAGTCAGTCCACCAGCCGGCGCGTGCTCTCCGGCATGCGCCCCACCGGTGCCTTGCACCTGGGTCACTATCACGGGGTTCTGAAGAACTGGCTCGCCCTGCAGCAGGAGTACGAGTGCCTCTTCTTCGTGGCCGACTGGCACGCGCTGACCACTCACTACGAAACACCAGGCGAGATCGCCCTGCTCGGGCGCGAGATGCTCATCGACTGGCTGGCGGTTGGGGTGGACCCGGACCAGGCCACCCTGTTCATGCAGTCCATGGTCCCGGGCCATGCCGAACTCGCGTTGCTGCTCGGCATGATGACGCCGCTCGGCTGGCTCGAACGCGTGCCCTCCTACAAGGATCAGCAGGCGAAGCTCACGGGCCGCGACCTCTCGACCTACGGTTTCCTGGGCTATCCGCTGCTGCAGTCGGCGGACATCCTCATCTATCGGGCCGGTCTGGTACCGGTGGGCGAGGATCAGGTCGCCCACATCGAACTCGCCCGCGAGGTGGTGCGGCGTTTCAATCACCTGTACGGGCGCGAGCCGGATTTCGAGGAAAAGGCGCGGGCTGCGGCCACGAAGATGGGCAAGCAGAACGCGAAGCTCTACTTCGATCTGCGCAAACGCTTCCAGGAGCAGGGTGACAGCGAGGCGGTGGCGTCGGCCCATACGCTGCTCCAGGGTCAGCAGAACATCTCGCAGTCGGATCGCGAGCGCCTGTCGGGCTTTCTGGAGGGCACGGGCAAATCCATCCTGACCGAGCCGCAACCCC
>DNIF01000286.1 GCA_003485715.1 Gammaproteobacteria bacterium | reverse complement strand
GGGCGGGCGTGATGGGCATTGCACTGAGCTCCGTTGGGTAGATGGGGAGGAAGCAGCTGAAACGGGTGTGGCGAGTTTATCGGGTGCGACTGAGCGCAGGTGAAGCGGCTATCGGCGGCGGTCAACCAACGACACCCCCTCCCGGAGCACTCAGGCCGCGGTAGCCGAGGATGGCAAGGGCCACCACGGCGGCCAGGCTCAGCAGATTGAAGCGGGGCGGGTTGCGCGCGAGCTGCAATTCGCTCGCATAGAGCAGCACGATGGATTTCACCACCACCATGGCCATCAGCGGATCGGCCAGCGTGCTGCCGCCAAAGAGGGCCAGGCCCACCACGCCAAGTACCACCAGATAATCGGTAGGGTTGGTCTGGAAGCGGGCCTCGCGGCCATAGCGCACCGCCGACCAGATCCCGAGCGCGAGCAGCGCGAAGAGGGTGTTGTCCAGCCAGCGCCATTCTGCCCACCATGGGGCTGGGGCGTGCTCCGTCAGGTACACCGCAAAGACGCTGGCGCCATACACGCCGGCGCGCACGATGATCGTGTTGACCTGCCGCCCGAAGCAGAGCTCGGCTGCGAGCAGCACGGCCAGCAGCGCCGATACGGCCCCGAAATCGTCCGGCACGGCGCTGACACTGCCCGCACCGAGGACCAGGAACACGGGTACCCCGAGCGACACGAGCGATCGCGGCAGGCGCTGGGTCAGCGGGTGCTGGACGAGTCCGTGCACGGCCCCCTCGAGGCTTGATTCCCCCGCCTGTCGGTGGGCGCGCCAGCCGCTGCGCTCGGCCCAGGTCAGCCCGCCGAAAAGCAGTACCCAGATCGCCAGGTAGAGGCCGAGGATGAGCAAGTCAGATTCGTAGCGCAGGAGGAAGCCTGAAGTTACCAGCAGCGCCTGCAGGCCGTAGATGATGACCACCACCTCCGCATGCACGAAGCCCAGATCCATCAGCCGGTGGTGGATGTGGTTGCGGGTGGCCTTGAACCAGCTCTGCCCGCTTGCGGCGCGCAGGTAGAGCACGGCGAGGATGTCCACCACCGGCAGCCCGATGAGCAGCAGCGGTGCGGCCGGACTGATGGCCGTGCTCACCCGCTGAGTGAGCAGCACCACCAGCACACCCACGGTGAAGCCCAGGAACTGGCTGCCGGAATCGCCCATGAACACCTGCGCCGGATGGCTGTTGAAGCGCAGAAAGCCCAGGATCCCGCCGGCCAGGGCACTCGCCACCACCACACCCGGATCGAAGCCCGCCTGGTGCAGAAGTAGACCGACCACCACGAGCGAGAGCAGGGTTTCGCCACCGGCCAGGCCATCCAGACCGTCGGCATGATTGGTGGCATTCATCACGCCGATGAGCGCGATGATCGTGAAGACCTGACCCAGCCAGTCGGGCATCACCTCGCGCCCCAGCAGCGGCAGATCGCTGACATGCAGCCCGCCCCAGTACACGACGAGGCCGGCGGCAATGGCCTGCCCCACGAACTTCTGATAGTGGCCGGCCTCACGACAGTCGTCGTACACACCAAAGGCAAAGAGCACCAGCCCGCCAGCGATGAAGCTCGCGATCAGCGGTGAAAAACCAAGCAGCAGGGCCGTGGGCAGAAGCGCACCTGCCACGATCCCCCAGCCGCCGACCCGCGGCACCGGGGCGCGGTGCACCTTGCGCGGATCCGGGCGATCGATGAGGCCCACGATGGGGGCCACGCGCCACATCACCGGGATGATGAGCATGCTGATGGCGATGGAGACGACGAGGACGAGGATCGGATTCATGCCAGCAGCGGGCTCGTGGACGTAGTGCAGCGGAGAGCGACAGCAGGGAAAGGCGAACAGAACGGCAGACGAGGTGGACGCTGGACGCGCGCTGCGCGGCAGTCACCTGTGATCCGGGCAGCGAGCACAACGAAATGTGACAGTTTCATGACAGGCGCGAACGAGCTGAAAACGCGCAACATCATAACCGCAGCCACCTTGCCGCGCTGCGGTATGCGTCGCAGAATGCCGGCCGATTCCGGATGAACCCGGGATCCGCATGGATGTTCCGGCACCCTGCGTCGCAAGCGGGTGTCGGGGTTCCACCAGTCATGAGGGTGGGGTTGTGCGCAGGTCAGTTCCTCGTCTGCGGTAGGGTTTTGCCATCGTGTCTTGACGCTCCATTACTCCTTGCGCGGGACGCCGTGAATGGGAAAGTACGCGAAGCTCAGAGAGCGAAACGCGGGACGGTGTAGTCGGGATCATCAACCTGCATCCCGCGGGCCACAAGGCCAAGCCCTACCAAGTCAAGCAGGTCAGAAGCATCCTCGTAAAAACCAAGCTGGGAGAGATCGATGTCGATCAGATATGAGCTTGTCATCTACTGGAGCGAGGAAGATCGGGCCTTTTTGGTCGAGGTTCCGGAACTGCCCGGATGTATGGCGGACGGTGAGAGCTACGAGCAGGCCGTTGCCAACGCACAAGTGGTAATTGAGGAATGGATTGCAACGGCTGAAGAATTGCACCGGCAGATCCCCAAGCCCCGTGGTCGGCTCATGTATGCCTGACACTTCGCCTGAGTCGACAGCCCTTCTGCCACGCGGGATGCCGCGACAATGGCTCGTGCCTCCCCCATCGTCCTCCCTTCCTCAGAGGAACGTCCCGAGGCACGCATGCGCATCGCGCTCCTGACCACCACCCTCGAACCCGGGCGTTGCGGCGTGGGTGATTTCACCCGCCGGGTGGCAACTGATCTGGTGGCGGCCGGTCACGAGGTGCTCGCCCTCGCCTTTCGCGATGGTCATCTTCAGGTGCCCGCCAGGGACGACTCCCTGGCCGGCCTCTCGGTGCTGCGCCTGCCGGCCCACGCCTGGTCGGCCGCGGTTCGGAGTGAGGCCCGCGTTGCGCTGGAGGCCTTCGGCCCCGAGGTGGTGAGCCTGCAGATCTCACCCTACGGCCTTGGCTACCACGGCATGCTCTTCAGTTGCCTGCCCTGGTTCGAGTGCCTGCTCGCCGGGCTACCCCTCCATATCATGTATCACGAACTCTGGATCGGCGGCACCCACGACGCCCCGTGGCGCCAGGTCGTGGAAGGTGCCCTGCAGCGGCGGCTGCTCGGCCGCTTCCATCGGCGGCTGGCACCGCAGGCGGCGAGTTGCAGCTCGAGCCTTGCGCAGGCGATGCTGGCCAGCATCGGCATCGAGGCCAGTGTCACCCCGATCCCGAGTGGCATCCCCGTCGCGCCCATGGGCTACGGTGCCGCCCCGCCGCCCGCCGGGCCCATACCGCAAACAGGCGCCGGCACACGGCGGTTGGCCCTATTCGGAACGATTGTGCCCGAATGGGACTGGCGTGGCTCGCTCGGTGTCCTTTGTCGAGCCATCAGGGATAGTGGTCAGCGGACGGAGGTCATCCAACTTGGCCGACCGATAAATAGTCCACGACACATCGGCCGCGCCATATGGGCGGAGATCTCGGCGGCAGCGAACGAATTTCCCGCGACCACCCTGGAGGTGGGCGAGACCGACGCCGTGACTCTCAGCCATTGGTTGCAGTCCTGTGATGCGGGGCTCTCGCTCACGCCGCTTGAACTCCTTGGTAAGAGCAGCGTGGCGGCGGCCTATCGCGAACATGGCCTGCCCATCATCGGCCTGCGCGAACCCCTGCGCCTGCGCCCCATCCGAGGCCGCACGGACTGGCCCCCGGATCCCGGGGCCGTTCGCGCTGACGCCACTCTGCTTGCACAGATCCGCGCGGGCCACTGGCCAGCATCGACACCTGCGACTGCAGGGGACACCAGCCTAGCCGATGTACTTGGGCGGTGGCAGGGACAACACCCAGTGCGGCTTCGGCATCAGTAGCCGTTATGTCCTCGCACACACCGAAAGCGTCGCCAATCCCTTGAGGAGTATCGCGTGAATCCGCTCCGACTCGTCGCCGCCTACTACCGCAGTCAGGGCCTGTGGCCCACGCTGCGCAAAGTGCTTCGCTACCCCCTGCGCTGGCTCCCCGGCCGTTCGGCCGAGGCCGCACCGAAGGCTCATCTGCTGCTGCCCGATGCCCGGGCACGTTTCACGGACATCTTCGAGCGCCGGGTCTGGGGAGCGGAGGAGAGCGCTAGCGGCTACGGCTCGTCCATCGAGTACACGCGTCGTTTGCGGGCGGCACTGCCCCAACTCTTCGCACAGCTTCGGGTGAGCCGTGTGCTCGATGCTCCCTGTGGTGACTTCAACTGGATGCGGCTAGTGGTCGAGTCAAACGACATCGACTACATCGGCGGCGATATCGTTGAACCACTCATCGCCCAGAACCGTGCCCGTTACACCCTGCCGCGGGTGAGCTTCTTGCCGCTGGATATCACCACCGA
>DNIF01000251.1:2808-3940 GCA_003485715.1 Gammaproteobacteria bacterium | reverse complement strand
TTCGATATCCTGGTGAGCGGCATCGTGCTGGTATTGGCGGCACCGCTCATGCTGCTGACGGTGCTGGCGATCAAGCTGGAGTCGGGCTGGCGCGGCACTATCATCTATCGCCAGCGCCGCGTCGGCCTCAACGGCGAGGTCTTCGAGGTGCTGAAGTTCCGCAGCATGCGCGAGGACGCCGAGCGCGACGGTGCCCGCTGGGCGTCGCGCAACGATGACCGCATCACCCGGGTCGGGCGCTGCATCCGGCGTTGCCGCATCGACGAACTCCCACAACTGCTGAACGTCCTGCGCGGTGACATGAGCTTCGTCGGGCCGCGCCCGGAGCGCCCGGAGTTCGTGCACCAACTGGAGGAACGCCTGTCCTTCTATCGCCTGCGCCACTGCGTCAAGCCGGGTATCACGGGCTGGGCACAGGTGTGCTATCCCTACGGTGCATCCTTCGAGGACAGCCGTGAGAAGCTCCAGTACGACCTCTACTACATCAAGAACCACAGCCTCTTCCTTGACCTGCACATCCTGGCGGAGACGCTCGAGGTGGTGCTGTGGGGCAAGGGCGCCCGCTGAGCGCGTGGGGATGACGAGGCGTGCGCGGCTGCCTGAGGCCGTGCGCAACGATTGCCTTGCACGCTCAGAGGCGAAGGACCTGCGGCGCGTCCTGACGGTCGGGCAGGCGTCGCTGGCGTGATCCCATCCGAATTCCCCTTCATGGGCCAGGTCAGCGCCGGCATCGGTGCATTGACCTGGGGCCTGCTGGCCATGCTCCTGGTGGCCGCTGCACGTACCCGGACGCCGCAGAATCGGGCGCTCGCCATGGCGGTGGCCGTCACTGCGGTCTGGTTGCTCGCTACCGCCTTCTTCGAACCCCTGCCGGGCCGCGGGCCGGGCGTGCGTCTGGTGGGTGCGCTGGAATGGTGGCGCGGGCTCGCTTGGCTCGGCTTTCTGCTCGCCCTGTTGCCCAGTCTTGCTGCGCGCGATGAGCGACAGCGCCGGCTGCAATGGGGCCTCGTCGCGCTTGCTGTCGTTGGCGCGGCCGTCTTCGCCCTGGCACCTCAGGACTGGATCCACGGTGGTGCCCGGCCGCGCGCCGTGCTCATGCTGCTGGTGGCGGTTGCCACGCTGGTGCTGCTGG